>SKZP01000039.1 GCA_007127275.1 Planctomycetota bacterium | reverse complement strand
GGCCGTGGTCCTCCGCAGCGCCGGCGCCATCATAATCACTCCCGCCGTGCGCCTTGAGCGTCATGCGTACCATCGAGGTCACCGGCCCTGGCATTCCCATTGGGCCGTCAATGGCGAGAAGGGCGCCCGGCTGCAGGCAGACGACGCGTCCCCACAATGCACCGCCGCCGTCGGGCCATTCCTCCCAGAAGTCGCCGCCAATCGACGGATCAAGGTACAGCGCCGTGGCGTCGTCGCGGTGCAGGTACGGCGAGCCCCACCATTGCGCGACGTGTTCGGTAATCGCGGCATACACCCGCTCGGGCGAAGCGAGGATGGGCGTTTCCACTTCGATCGACATGGTATCGACGACAAACGAGCCGACGGACATGGCCGGCCTCCATTCTTCGGGGTGGTGTTTCGTTCTACGGCAGCGGCAAGGTGCGTTATTTTCCACAGCGGCGGCGCAGAAGCCAACGAAGAAACGGTGCGCCGCAAGAGCGGCGTACCCATGACTCCGACTTCGAGCCACGGGGAAGCCTGTGGGCTTGGCGGCGGCGGTTGCACATCTGGGGATGCGCGGAGATTTACCGACGCCCTTCTCCCGTCTCGTCGCGAATGGTATTTCTGCGCTTCCAAGGGGGAGACGGATCTGCGGACGAGGCGGCTGGTGATGAGCAAATTCATCTTTATTACGGGCGGCGTCGTGTCGTCGCTGGGCAAGGGTTTGGCGTCGGCGAGCCTCGCCATGTTGCTCGAACAGCGCGGCCTTACCGTGCGGATGCTCAAGCTGGATCCGTACCTCAACGTCGACGCCGGCACCATGAACCCGTACCAGCACGGCGAGGTCTACGTCACCCCTGACGGCGGCGAGACCGACCTTGATCTCGGCCACTACGAACGCTTCGCCAGCGGCCCCCTCTCGCGGGACTCGAACGTCACCACCGGCCAAATCTACGACGCGGTGATCCGCCGCGAGCGCCAGGGGGGCTACGACGGCGCCTGCGTACAGGTGGTGCCGCACATCACCGACGAGATCAAGTCGCGGGTGCGCAAGATGTGCTCGCCCGAGGTGGATGTCGTGCTTGCCGAGGTCGGCGGCACTGCCGGCGACATTGAGTCGCTGCCGTTTCTCGAGGCGCTGCGGCAGATGGCACTCGAAGAGGGCCCGGGCAATGTCAGCTTCGTGCACCTTACGCTGTTGCCGTTCGTGCGCGCCGCCGGGGAGCTGAAGACGAAGCCGAGCCAGCACAGCGTGCAGCGCCTGCGCGAGATTGGTATCCAGCCGAACATGCTGATGGTGCGCACGGAGAAGGCGATTGACGACGACATCCGCCGCAAGCTGAGCTTGCACTGCAACATTGCCCAGGATGCGGTCGTCGAGATCAAGGACGTCGAGCACATTTACGAGGTGCCGCTGGTGCTGCGCCGCCAGCGCGCCGACGACATTGTCTGCAATCAGCTCCACCTGCCGGGTGCGGCGCCGGAGCTCGGCGTCTGGGAAGAGATGCTGCACACGCTGAAGAACCCCGAGGGGCGTGTGACCATTGCCGTGGTCGGCAAGTACGCGGAACTCCCCGACGCCTACAAGAGCATTTATGAAGCGCTTACCCACGGCGGCATCGCCAACCGCGTGCGGGTGCACCTGAAAAAAATCCTGAGTGACGACGTCACCCCGGAGCGGGTGGCCGAGCAATTCGACGACGTCGACGGCGTGCTCGTGCCCGGCGGCTTCGGCGAGCGCGGCATTAACGGCAAGATTGTCGCCGCGGAGTACGCCCGCACGCAGAAGATTCCGTACTTCGGCATCTGCCTCGGCATGCAGGTGCAAGTCGTCGAGTTTGCCCGCAACGTGTTGCAGTTGCCCGCGGCGCACTCCTCGGAGTTTTCGCCCGACGGCCCGGAGCCGATCATTCACCTGATGGCGGATCAGCGCGTGATCTCGCAGCGCGGCGGCACCATGCGACTCGGCCAATACGCCTGCGACCTGCTGCCGGGCACGAAGGCGCACGCCGCCTACGGCGAGGAGCGTGTCGCCGAGCGGCACCGCCACCGCTTCGAGTTCAACCCCGCCTACCGTGTGCGCTGCGAAGCTAACGGCATGCGCTTCGCCGGCATCAACCCCGAAACCGGGTTGATCGAGATTTCCGAGATCGTGGACCATCCCTGGATGGTTGGCGTACAATTTCATCCGGAGTTTCAAAGCAAGCCCGTTGCCGCGCACCCGCTTTTCCGCGACTTCGTCGCCGCCGCCGTGCAGCACCGCAAAGTACAAAGCTAACGGCTCGTGGATTATGTCGCACCAAGCCCACGGGCTTCGCCCGTGGGTCGGAGGCGCAAACAGGATCCGACTCACAGGCGAAGCCCGTGGGCTTGCATTACGAATCCCGTTCAAAAGGGGTTTATGATGAAGAAAGGGGTTTATGACGATGGACGAGGGAACGTTTGACTTTGAACCACTCAAGCAGAAGCTGCTCGACAGTGACGACCTTTCCGAGATCATGTCGTACTTTTTCGATCACTACTCCTCGAAGCCGGCGTTCTTGAACAGTGGCGGGCCCGGCGAAGAAGCG
>SKZP01000593.1 GCA_007127275.1 Planctomycetota bacterium | reverse complement strand
CCATTGATGAGCTCGGCGAGACGGAATACCTCGTTGCCACGCAACAGTTCTGGCGGCTGATTGAGCAGTTGCAGCAGCACACCGGCGTCACCTTCGACCCCGACCGCGTCTGCGAAGTGGTGCGCCTTTCCGCCGCGGCCGCGTCGTTGTGGCGCCAGGTGCTCGACCTTGCTTGCACGGTCCCCTCGCCGCTGACCTTCTTTGATGTGCTCGTGCACATGGCGCCAATTGTGATGATGCGCGGCACGCCGCAGGCAATTGAGTACTACCGCATCCTGAAGGAAGAGCTCGACGAGCGCGTCCAAGCGGGCCAGGCGGCGGTGCCGAACGAGCGCTTTCGCTTTTTCTGGGAAGGGCCGCCGGTGTGGTGCGCGCTGCGGCCGCTGGCGAAGCTCTTTCTCGAGCACGGTGTCGCCATTGTCGGCTCGACCTACGGCAACATGTTCCGCCTCGACGAGCTCGACCCGATTGCCCCCATTGGCTCGATGGCGCGCGCCTACTCGAGCCTTTTCGCAAACCGCTCCGACCGCGCCAAGGCCATGCAACTGCGCACCTGGCTCACGCAGTACGGCGTCGACGCGGTGGTCTACCACGACGGCCGCACCAACCCCGAGCTCAGCAACGTCCGTTACGGTCTCGCGCGCAAGATTGCCCACGAAACCAACCTGCCGGCGATGATTTTCGAGGCCGACTCGCACGACCCGCGGCTCTTCTCGGAGCAGCCGCTGCGCGAGCAACTTTCCCGCTTCGTCGAGAAAGCGAACCGGCAGGCTACCTCGCCGGAAGAGGAAATCAGCCACCTGGAGGTGCGCCCATGAGTATTGCCGACGAGCCACCCAGCCTCGGCTTTGTCGCCGGCGTCGACGTCGGCACGGTCTGTACCAAGGCCGTGCTGCTCAACGGCGACGGCGAGATGCGCGGGCAAAGCCTCGTGCCCAGCCGCGGCTACTTTCAGGATTGCGCGCATGCAGCCCTCGCCGGGGCCTGCGAGGAAGCCGGCGTATCCGCGGACGACCTCGCAAACGTGTGTGGCACCGGCTTCGCCCCCGACGCGGTGCCGCACGTCACCATGACCTACATGGACAGCACCTGCCACGTCGCCGGGATGCGCCACTCGGCAAGCCCCATGCCGGCGACGATCATTGACGTCGGTGGCCACAACACGCGCGTCATTGTGCCGCGCATGACCGTCAGTGGTTCCGCCGCCAGCGAGGTGCGCCAGGCGCGGCGCTGCGCCCTCGGGGTCAGCGCGTTCCTCACGCTCGCCGCGAACCAGCTCGACGTGCACCCCGCACGCCTGCAGGAGTTGGCCGCGGCTACGGACGAGCCGTGCAACGTCAGCAGCTACTGCTCCGTCTTCGCCGGCAGCGAAATTGTCGAGCGCCTCCGCGACGGCCACAGCCGCGAGGCCATTGCCTCCGGGTGCGTCGACTCCGTGGTGGAGCGCGTGCTCGAGATTGGCGGCGTGCAAGCACCGGCGGTCATTGTCGGCGGCGTCGTCGAATACATGCCCGGCCTCGCGAAGCGCCTCGCGGAACGCCTCAACGTGGCGCTGACGGTGCCACCCGCACCCATGTTCACCGCCGCCCTCGGCGCCGCCTTGCTCGCCCGAACCGCGCTCAAAGCACAGTCGACCCGGCAACCGGAAGGATAACAGGCGTGGACAAACAAGAAACTTTCGACCAACCACGAACTCGTAGGGCGGGCCTCCGTGCCCGCCCAGTGGGAGCGGCGGTCGCACGGCCCCGCGCAACTCTCTTTCACGCACTGGAGTTCCAAGGGATGCGCGGAAACCCCGACCGACGCGAGCCGTGGGCGGGCACGGAGGCCCGCCCTACGAGTTCGTGGTTGGTCGCGAAACGTTGCCGTTTGTTCACGGACTCCTAAGGAGCGCAGATCCCATGCAACCCCTACGTGCAACGGATACGCTGAAAGCGACCATGGCCGCCTACTTCGACGAAGTGCGCGAGGCGGCGACACAACGCACGAAGCCCGTCGCCTGGTGCTCCAGCGTCGGCCCCGCCGAGATCCTGCGCGCGCTCGGCTTCGTCGTCTACTTTCCGGAAAACCACGGTGCCATGCTCGGTGCGAGCCGCCTCGCGAACAACTGCATGGGCCGTGCCCACGCCCGCGGCTACTCGCCGGAAATCTGCTCGTATCTCACCAGCGACGTCGGCTCCTACCTGAGCGGCGAGACCCCGTTAAAGTCGTTCGGCTTCGAGAACGTGCCCAAGGCGGATGTGCTCTGCTTCAACACGAACCAGTGCCGTGACGTGCGTGACTGGTTCGAGTTCTACGGGCGCGAGTGGAACGTGCCCGTGCTCGGCATCACCGCGGTGCGCGACGTCGACGACGTCAGCGAGGATCTGGTCGAGGCGGAGGCGAAACAGTTCGAGGCACTCGTGCCGCAACTCGAAGCCATTGCCGGCACGAAGCTCGACGCCGCGCGGCTTGCCGAGGTGATGGAAACCTCGAGCCGCTGCACGCAAGCCTGGGGAGAGTGCCTCGAGTTGTGCGCGCAGCGACCCGCACCGATGAGCTTCTTCGACGCCT
>SKZP01000435.1 GCA_007127275.1 Planctomycetota bacterium | reverse complement strand
ACCGTGCACTACGCCCACATGAAGGGGATTAGCACGCTCGGCCTCGTCGTCAACGGCATGCCTCCCGAGCAGGACCACGCCGCCTACGCCGCCGACCCCGCCTTGAACAGCAACCCGCGGGAGCTCGAAGCACAAACCGGCCTGCCCCTGCTGGCGACCCTACCCAACAACTCCACCAAGGTGGCGACCCCCGCCGAGGCAGCGACTCTCATTGCGGCAAACCTGGATCTCGAAGCGCTGCAAAACCAACTAAAGAAGGGGACGTCGTAAAGCGCTCGCTTCCCGCCGAGTGGGGATTGGTCGCGACTAGGAGGTCGAGTCTCCAGTTTTCCGTAACCCGTGGCGGCGCCGGAGTACCGCATGGGGCCGAGCGGTTGGGACGGCGTAGAGGAACTCGCTTTTCTGTGCCCACGAGAATGGCGTCCGGTTGGGCCGCCTCCAAGGCTTGTTCGACCACGACCGCCTTCACCGCGCCATACGTACCCAGATCTGGGGCTAACCAAGAGTTCCCCGCAGAACTTGGTATGATTGCTCAGTTGCCGGGGCCGGCCTTGACGCTGAAGTCGTCGGCCTTTTCCTCCACCTCGGCCATTGCATCCGCCTCGGGCAGCGGATCTTTCTTCGTGGCAATGCGGTTGAAGACCTCGAACTCACCGTTGCGGACCGACTCGGCGACGTGCTCCGGCCAGCCGGTGACGTCGGCCTCGGCGGCCTCTTTCGCGCCGGAGAAGACCGCGTTGATCTCGATCCAGGCGTGCCACTTTTCGGGAAGGTCGTCCTGCTCGAAAATCGCCGTGGTGGGGCACTCCGACTCGCAGGCGCCGCAGTCGATGCACTCTTCCGGATGGATTACGAGGGCATTCTCCCCCTCGTAGAAGCACTCGACCGGACAAACATCGACGCAGTCGGTGTATTTGCACTTCACGCAGGGCTCGCCAACGATGTAGGCCATACGAGCTTCACTCCTGATGCACTCACAGCGACAGTCTGGACGGCTCAACCGGATGCACAATCAAGCCGGTACGTAGCGATCACCGCCAAGATCCGGCCGCAGGATAGGACGCAAGCGCCCCTCTGGCAACGATCTTTCCCGTCGGAGCCGCAACGGCGCAAGACGGGGTCGGTTTCGGTGTCACTGTGAACGAGGTCACTTCCGCTCAGCCCTGCTTGTCGTGTTCGTGTCGCTACGTGTGTCGCCTCGCAGGGCTTGCGGCGTGCGGCTCGCCCCCGAACGGGGTTTCGCATGCGCTGCAGGCCCGTGCGTATTCTCTCCGCCTACGGATCCAATTGAAAGGACTACTAGAGTTGCTGAATCAGGCTGCGGGTGTCGGTGTCGAGCGTGTTGGCTTCGGTTTCGTGCGTGGCGAGCTCGCCGAGGGTGCGCTCCAGTTCGGCGAGCATGGCCTCGGGCGACTCAATGACCGGCCGCGGTGCGTCGGGATTCTTGCGGTAGTACTCGGCGACGTCGCGCTGAATGAAGGTGGCGAGCGCACGACGCAAGGCGTCCCAGGCGCCGACGGCGGCGGCGGGTAACTCGCCCCGGTAGCGGTAGAGGGTGGCGCGCAGCGCCTCGGCGACGAGGTTGATGTAGCCGCTGCGGAACGGCTCGAGTTCCTCGACGGCGCCGGGGCTGGGCTTTGCCGCTTGCATCACCCGCGCGGCGAGTTGCGTGCGGATGCCTGCGTAGAGCAGATGCGGCCACTGCGCAAGTTGCCGCGTAAACGGCATGTGCAACGGCTCGGGGAAGCTGCGCAAAAACGGTTGCAGCTTGCCGCCAAGCGGGTCGCGCAAGGCACGGTCGATCGGCTGCGAGATCTCCTCGCCAAGCTCCGTGGCGAGCATATGCGCTAGGCGCGGCGCAACCTCGTCGACCCATTGCCGGCGCTCGCGCGGCCGGTCCGGCTCGGCGGTGAGCCCCGTCTCATCCAACACGCGGCCCAACGCCGTGGCGACGTGCGCCTCGAGTGCCGGCGGCGAAAACTCCGTCGGATGCGGCTCAAGCCCGTCGAGCACTTTCGCGAAGTCGAAGCGGGCCGCGTCGCACAGCAGGTTCAATTGCCGCACAAGCCATTGGATTTCGCGGCTCACCTCGCTCGTGTCCTGCGTCACCACCGACGCGGCGGCGTCGCGCACCGCCGCCAGCCGCTCGTGGAACGCGCTCAACGGCGGCACGAGGTTGTGCAACACCTCGTTGATTTGCAGCAGGCGTTTGTGCGTCGAGAAGAAGTGGTACAGGCTGTCGCGTAGTCCGTGTACGCCGCCGTTGCGCGGCTCGAAGGCCGGGTCGACGTGCTTCTTTAGCGTCTCGTCGCGGATGACGTAAAAGCTCGACGGATCCTGGTCGGCGAACGTCTGCGCGGTCGTTTGCAGGTTCGCCCGCTGGCCTTGGTTTTCAATGCGGTCGAACAGCGCCATCCACGCGGAGACGTAGTGGACGCGCTCCGGCGGTATGTCCGGGCCGACGAACTCCTCAAGCAAGTTGTGAAACGTGTTGATGGACTTTTCAATGTTCGAGCCGGGCATATCTACCTTGCTCAACACGAAAAAGACCTTCTT
>SKZP01000364.1 GCA_007127275.1 Planctomycetota bacterium | reverse complement strand
TGCGGGTAACGACGTTTAGCCGCGAGGCTCGCCGAGCGCGCCGCGCCTTTTCGGATACGGGAACGTCTACACGTTCGCTGCGTCGCACCCTCGCGGAAACACCACCGAGACCTCGCCCTACGGCGGGTCGGTCGCCGACGGTTCCTGGTTGGTTCGCTGTGCGCTGAGCGGAGGCTGCAAGACCAAAGCCGCCCGTTGAACGTAGACCTGGATTCGCGGATTGTCTGGAACACGGTTACGCCATCAACTCCCCGCGGTAGATGGTGACGGCGTGCCCGCGAAGCTTGACGCGCTCGCCGCGTACTTGCACCTCGACCACGCCGTCGCGGCTCGAGGCTTGGAAGCCGACGAGGTCGTTGCGCTTCCGTCGCGGTGCCCAGTAGGGGCCGAGCATGCAGTGGGTGGAGCCACTGACGTGGTCTTCGTCGACCCCCGTGCGCGGGGCGAAGCAGCGGCTGACGAAGTCGAAGCCGTTCGCCGTCGCCTCGGCGGTGACGACAACCATCTCCGTGTCCACGAGTTGCTTGAGCTTGCTGAAATCCGGCTGCAAATCCAACACGGCACGGTCGCTGGCAAGCTCCGCAATCAACCGCTCCCCGGCCCGGCCGAGCCAGCGCGGCTCCGTGCCCAATGCCTCGGTGAGCGACGGGTTGGGCGGCACTTCCTGCGGCGGCTGTGCCGGCAAGTCCAGTTCAATGACGTCGGCGCCGACAGTCGCGGTAAGCGTGCCGCCTTGCGTTGCGAAGGTCAGCGGGTTGCTGCGCTCGTGCTCTTGCGCCTGCACAAGGGCGTGTGCGGCGGCAAGGGTGCCGTGGCCGCACAGCGCAATCTCCGCAAGGGGCGAGAACCAGCGCAGCCGCCACCTCGCAGTGCCGTTGCTTCCCTCGCGGTGCACAAACGCCGCCTCCGGCAGCCCGAATTCCGCGGCGACGCGCTGCATCCAGGCGGTGTCCCTCACCCGCGGGTCCTGCGCCTCGAGGAGGCAAACCACCGCGGGATTGCCGCGAAACACCTGGTCGGTAAAGGCGTCAATGTGAAAGATTCGCGCAGGGCACACCGGCATGATTGTGTCTCCTCGTCTCTAGTCTAGCCGCGTGGACGGGGATGAGGATTCGTTCCTGTCGTGCCGCGCGACGGCACGGTAAGGCACATACGGACCATAAGGGTATGCGAACGGACGTGCGCACACGGAACCGTAAACGGGCTTACCCAGCGTAGGCATTTCGTCCTACAATGCCGCGTCCTGGGTTCCAAGGCTCGTTTTCGCCACCGTGTTTTCCCCTGTCGAGGTCCGCCATCATGTCCGTCGAAATCCACTCGTTCCGCTACGGCGAGCGCCCGTGGTTCAAGCAGTTCCTCACGCTGCCCAAGGAACTCTACCGCGACGACCCGTACTTCGTGCCGGAGCTGCTGCTCGAGCGCAACGACTTCCACAATCCGAAGAAGCACGCGCTGCGCCGCTCGATGGACATCACCTACTTCCTCGCCTTGAAGAACGGGCGACCCGTCGGCCGCATCACCGCGCACAGCTACCCCGCGCACAACGAGAAGTTCGGCGACTTGGTCGGCTTCTTCGGCTTCTTCGAGGCGGTGGACGACGTCGACGTGGCGCAGGCCTTGTTCGACGCGACGGCCGAGCGACTGCGCGAGTTGGGCTTCGACACCATGCGCGGCCCCATGAACTTCTCGACCAACGAGGAGTTCGGCACGCTCATCGAAGCGAAACGGCCGCGTCCCCCCGCGATCATGATGACGCACACGGCGCCGTACCATCCCTCGCTCTACGAAGCGTGCGAATTTGCAAAAGCCAAGGACGTCCTCGCCTTCGACGTCGAGAAGTCTTCCTGGCCGAACCCGAAGATCCAGCGCTTTGCGAAACTGGCGCGGGAGAAGCTCGGCGCAAGCGTCCGTCCGGTGAGCTTGAGCAAGAAGGACTGGCCCGCCGAGCGGGCGCTGGTCAACGACATCTACCGCCGCGCCTGGGAGGATAACTGGGGCTTTGTGCCGCTAACCGACGAGGAATTCGGCGAGATGGCCGACGAATTGCGCGCCGTCATCATCCCTGAGTTATGCATGATTGCGGAAGTCAAAGGGACGCCGGTGGGCTGGGCGCTGACCCTGCCCGACATCCACGAGCTCTTACGCCACACCGGGGGGCGACTGCTGCCGACGGCCTGGCACCTCTTTGTGCGCGGCACACACCGCAAGCTTCCCCGCATTGTCAAGCGCGCCCGCATCCTCGCCTTGGGGCTGTTGCCCGAGTACCGCCGCCGCGGCATCGAGGCCATGTTTTACGAAACGAACTACGAGTACCTCATTGGCCACGGATGCGACGACTCCGAGATGGGCTGGGTTCTCGAGGACAATGCCGAGATGCTCAACGGGGCCCGCATGATGGGCGGCGAGCACTCGAAGACCTGGCGTATCTGGGAAAAGGCGCTGTGAGAGTAGAGCGTTCCCTTTGGGCCGAGCCCGCGGAAGGCAGGTTTCTTGGGTAGCCGCGACGCGGAGCGGAGCGTGGGTCCACCGTTTTTCCAATGAGCCCCGTCGTCTCGGA
>SKZP01000343.1 GCA_007127275.1 Planctomycetota bacterium | reverse complement strand
TTCGGTATACTGTTGGGCTAGGTGCTGCCGCGCCGGGTATGCGTGCGGCAACGGGTGCGTCCGTCGAGGAGGGAGCATGCGCGCAGCCGGGAATCATACGGCCACGACGTGTGAGTTGCGTAGCGCCGGTGGGTCCTTGTCGCAAGGCACCGCGAGGGCGAAGGGATTCGTGCTGACCGTGTGCGCAGCGACGTTGGTGGCGTCGGCGTGGCTCGCCCTGGGATCCACAGGGGAGACGTACGCGGACACGCTGGTGCTTCGCAAAACCAACCTGACGCTCGAAGGGCGCGTGGTTTCCGAAAGCCGCGACGTGGTGCAGTTTGCGCTGCCGCTGTTCCGCTACGTTTCCGCTGACCGGCGACGCCACGAGGACGTACAGTGGCGCGCCGAGGTTTTGCGGGTGCCGCGTAGTCACATTGCGGAGTTGACGCGCAGCGAGGCGCCACTGCCGCGCAGCCGTCCGACGGGGGAGGACAGCGTCGAGGAGCGCCTGGACGCGGCGAGTGCCTTCTTGGCCGCCGGGCGGGATCAGGTGCTGGACACGGCGCGCCAGTTGTACCTTGAGGTGCTCGACGAACTGGGCGAGTTCGACGGTGATGGCGACGGCGACAGTGATCGCGACGGCGACGGTGATCGCGACGGCGACGGTGATCGCGACGGCGAGGCGGGGCAGGAAGATGCGCTCGACGAGGAACAGCGGGAGTCGCTGCGCCGCGCTGCCGAGGGGATGCTGCGCTTTCGCATTCTGGACATCCTCTCGGCGTGGCGAGACGCTGACGAGGCACAACGCGACGAGTTGCTCGCCGAACTCGAGCGCTATCAGGCGGGCCACCGCGTCGTTTTCGAACTGGTAACCCTGCGTGCGCTGGACGTCACCTGGCGGCTGAAGCGGGAGAGCCGCACGCGGGAGCGGGTGATTGAGCAATTGCAGGAGGCGCTCGTCGAAGAGCGCGAGGCCTTGCGCACCTTCGTCACCGAGGCCGCCGAGGCATATGCCCGCGCCGAACATGGTTGGGGGGAGGAGCGCATGCAGGCGTACCTGGATGAGCTTGCAAAACGCATGCGCATCCTTGAGGCACTCGTCGAACACCCCGGTGCCCTGGAGGCGCTCGCTGCGACCCGGCGTTATGGCCGTTGGGTGCAAGAGCTGACGCTGCTCGAGGAACTGGCCCCCCGGGCCTTCGGCGAGGAGGTCGGCGAGCGGCTGCACGTCCGCATTGCTCAGGACACCGGCGTGTGGCGAGCGCGCATCCGCGCGGAGCATGTCGTCGACGTCGTCGACGGCAAGGCCGACTCCACCGGCGCGGTGCTACGCGAGGACAACGAAGTTCTACGCGAGGCGAACGAGGCGCTTCTCGAAGGTGCGGACGACGCGGTGCGTGACACGTTCCTGGCAATCAACGACTACCGTGCGTTGCTCGGCCTGCGCCGCCTCGAGGTCAGTCCCCTGTTGATGCGGGCGGCACAACGCTCCGCCCAGCGCTTCCTTAGCAGGCGCGAACTCGACCACAATCTCGGCGGCACACCCCTGCAGCGTGCGCGCCGGGAAGGCTTCGCCGGGCCACACGTCGGCGAAAATCTCTACCGTTCGGAGAAGCGCGAGGCCGCGGCCAGCGAAGTCCTCGCGGCCTGGCAACATTCCCCCGAGCACCACGCCAACCTGATTCGGAAAGATTTCCGGGCAGTGGGGCTCGGCCAAGCGCGTTATTACTGGTGCCTGATGCTCGGCGACGGACGCTGACGACTGTATAAACGTCGGCGCGCGGCGGAAAGACGTGGCGGAAAAAGTGTTCCAGCATGTGGGCGTAATACGTAAGGGCGGTGAAAGGCACAGGCGGTGAAAGGCCCTACGCGTTGAGTGGACGGATTTGCCACGTCGAGCAAGGAAAGTGGCGACAACGACGCACAGCCGAGCGCAGACGTTCAAGGAATTGAAGGTCTCCCGGCAGCTCTCACAATCAGGAGGACCGGCCAGGAGATTTGGGGAGAGTACGCGCATTAAAGGGCGTGGCAGACGGGAAGTATCAGGAAGCAAGGAGTTCGAGTGGAGCCGGGTCTTGTCACCACCGCGACCGAAGGGGGGCCGAGTGCCGCCGCCCATGCCGACGCACGTCGTCGGGAGGCGCAGCGTTTCGCCAATCCGGCGCTGGCTACGTTTTTGTATAGCGTCGAGTGGGCGGATATGCGCCTCAAGGGGTTTCGCGGCTACTACGTGTCGACCTCGCGCACTCGGCTCTACGTCTACGAGGCCCAGGGCCGCAACCCGACGGGACCGACGCTGTTCGTGCAGCACGGCATTGCCTCCCGTGCCACCGAGTTTCGTGCCGTCGTCGGCGGCTTGCGTGCACACGCACGCCGGGTTGTACTCATTGATCTTCCCGGCCACGGTTTCAGTGACGGATTCGAGGACGCGCACCTTCCGGACGAGCTTTGGAACCAGTGGCGAGAAGCGGTCGAGAAGGTCGTGCCCGAGCAGGAGGCGGTGTTTTACGGCAACTCGCTCGGCGGCGGCATTGTCGTTCGCTACGCCCTTTCGTTTCCGCAACGCGTCAAGTCGC
>SKZP01000134.1 GCA_007127275.1 Planctomycetota bacterium | reverse complement strand
GAGGCGAAACGGCGAAGCCCCTCCATGTTTCCATATCACAACATGTCGGCAACGGATTGCAGAGAACGGCATTGTACCTTGTTTGTGCGTTGCACGCGTTTACCGCTTCCACCGAGGCTTTTCTAGCGGGCGAAGCGGCCGGAGAGGTGGCGGCCGAGCACTTCACAGCGGTCTTCACCCGGCGGCAGCGGCCAAACTGGATACTCGACGGTGACTTCCCCTTTGAGACCGACTGCCGGCGGCGCGTCCGGCGAGGGCCAGGCGACGGGCAAGCGGCCGGCGGGGGTGTTGCACTCAAGCACCGTCGTGGGTCCGCAAAAGCGCACCTCGACCACCTCGCTCGCACCCCCGTCGCGCGGCGTGAAGCGCATCAACTCCGGGCGCAGCAGCACATTGACCGTGCCAATGGCCGCGTGAAGAAACTCGAGCCGGCCGAGCGGCGACTCGGCAAAACCACCCTGGCCGCGCACGAGAATGGTATTCGCCGGGCCGAGCAAGCGGGCAATCCCCAAGGAGCGTGGCCTGCGGTAAATGGTCGCCGGGGTGTCGACTTGCAGCACGCGCGCGCCGGAGTCCTCGGTGACCGGCAACAATACGGCAACGCGGTCGGCGAGCGTCAGTGCCTCGTGGCGGTCGTGGGTGACCAGAATGGCGCTGGCGCCGGCGGCGCGGATGCCGGTGACGAGTTCGCGGCCGAGCTCGCCGCGACGGTAGGCGTCAATGTTGGCCAGCGGCTCGTCGAGCAGTACCACGGCCGGCTGCGGGGCAAGCGCCCGGGCGAGGGCGACGCGTTGCTGCTCGCCGCCGGAAAGGCTGTCGGGTTTGCGCTCCAGGGTGGCGCCGAGGCCAATGCGGGTGAGCCACTCGCCGGCTTTGTGGCGCTCGCGGCGCGGCAAGCCGAAGGCGACGTTGTCGAGCACCGTCAGCGCCGGGAACAGCGCGTAGTCCTGAAAGACGTACCCGACCTTGCGGCTCTCCGGCGGCACGAGCACCTCGCCCGCTTTGGAAACGCGGGTGCCGGCAATGGCAATCTCTCCGGCGGTGGGCTCCTGCAGCCCGGCAATGACACGCAGTAAGGTGCTCTTGCCGCAGCCCGAGGGGCCGAGTATGGCGACAATCTCGCCGGGGGCAACGGAAAGCTGCACCTCTTCGAGAATGCGCGACTCGCCGAAGCTCACTGCCAAGTCGCGTACCTCGACAGCGGGCGTCACCTTCGGCTGCGTGGCCTGGTTGCCGCCGAATTCGCTCTCGCTTGACGTGCCACTCTGGTGCGGTGGCCTGGATTGGGCCGAATCAGCCGGCATAGCGCCTCCAACGCATCCCAACGACGAGCGCCAATGCCGCCAGTCCCACGAGGATCAGCCCTGCCACACCCGCATCCATCAGGTGCGCCTCCATGTAGCGGTCATACATGCGGTGACTCAAGGGCCGGTATCCTCCACGTGTCGCCAGCATCAACGTGATGGGCAACTCCCGCGCAATGGAGACGGTAGCAATTACGAATGCGGCGGCAAAGCCCGGCGCCATGGTCGGCAAGGCGACGACGCACCACCGCTTGAACGGTTTGGCGCCGAGCATGCGGGCCGCGTCGAGTTGGCGTGGATCCACGAGGGCTGCCGTTGCCTTGGGGCCGCCGTAGGCCTCGGCAAGGAAGCGGATGGCAAAGGCAATCAGAACGAACGAGCCGCCCATCACGAGCGTCTGGTACAGCTCCGGGCTATCAAAGGCACGCGCAAGCACCAGCCCAAGTTGCAACAGCCCGAATCCAATGAGAATCCCCGGCACCGCACTGGCGCCAAGCACAGCCGGCTCCAACGCCGAGGCGAGGCGCGAACGCCGTTGCCCGGAAAGCCACGCCGGCAAGGCGACCAACGCGACGGTCAAGGCGCCACCCCCGAGTGCGAGGATCAGTGTGTCACGCACGGGGGGCCAGACGTTTGCCATCTCAACGCCGCGCGACATACCGTCGGCGACCCACTGCAAGAGAGTGCCCACGGGAATCACGACGCCGAGGCCGACGACAAGCAAGAGCAACATCCATGTCACCACGGTGGTCATGCGCCCGGCGGGTTGGCGCGCCGGCTGGCGTGAGGCGGAGGCATTCGCGTTGGGGCGCACACGTCCGTGGATGGCAATGGCGGCGACAATCAACGGAGTGGCGAGCAACATGAGCATCAGCCCGAGCAAGATGGCGACCGGCAATTGCATGGTCGTTGTTGCCGCGTGGTAGAGGCGCCACGTCAGCACGTGGCAATTCAGAATGGCCACGGCACCGAACTCGCCAATGACGTAGAGCGCGGTGATTACGCCGGCGAAGGCGAGTGCCGGCCGAATACGGGGCACGGTGATGGCCGAGAGGATGTGGCGACGCCGTGCGCCAAGCGTGCGGGCAGCGTCCTCTGCGGAGCCGTTGGTGCGGGCGAGGGCGGCGCCGACGACGAGTTGCACATACGGCGCGGTGATCACCACGAGCGTGAGCACCGCAGGCCAGAAGCCGACGAAGGTGAGTCGGCCGACCTGTTCGCGCAGCGTGGCAGCAATCAGGTAGCTTGGCATGG
>SKZP01000064.1 GCA_007127275.1 Planctomycetota bacterium | reverse complement strand
GGTGTAGGCGCCGGCGAAGCGCAAATTGCCGCGCACCGTCGTGATGTGCTGCGTGGCATCCGGGTCGTTGCTCGTCAGGTGCAGCTCCACCGAGAAGCGCCACGTATTCACCCCGAGCCAAAGGCACAGCACGAAGCTCTCCCCCGGCGCCAGCGGCGAGTCCGGCTCGTTCTGCAACGTCGCCCCGGCGTCCTGGTCGTTGGCAAGCTCCGCGGCGAGCTCGAGCGGCTTGTTGCCGGTGTTCGTGACCGTGTAGTGCAGCAAACGCGGCTCGGCGAGGATGCCGAGTTCGTCGACCGCGCCGGGTGCAAGCACCTCGCCGTCGTCGTTGCGCACCTCGAGGGTTGGTTGCGCCGTGGCGGTGGTGAGAAGCGCGCAGAGAAGCAACCCAAGCGTCACAACGGGCAGGGACGCAAAGGGGAAACCTTGTGCCGTTCGCATAAGGGGGGACTCCTGCAAAGAGGTGGTTGGACACACGCTCGGAAGGTACGCGGGTCTGCCGAAAGCGACGTCCGCGTCAGCATCAACGAACGGATCTACGCCGCACTTTCTTCACCACAGAAGCGATTAAAACGTCCCATTTCCGTCCGGCGGTAGACAAACGGGGGCGTTCCCATGTCGGCTGCGAGCATCTACGCGGCAGCGTTGCCGACGGCTCCGTGCTACAGTACCGGCATCCACCGGCGTCACCGATCTTCGTACTCCCATTGCGGAAGATCCGTATGAGCGGCCTTGTCGGCCTTGTTGATTCGCATAAGCGGCCGCAGCCCGAGCGGTTGCGGGCCATGCTTGCGGCGCTTGCGCACCGCGGGGCGGATACGCGTGGCGTCTACCTCGGTGACGTTGCCGCCTTTGGTGTCTGCGAACGCCTGCCGCCGGGTCACGCGGGGCATGACGACGCGGAGCCGGAGGTGCCGACGGGGCCGAGCCGTGCGGGGCAGCCGCTTGCCGTGGGCCGCAAGGACGTGCGTGTTGCCTTCGACGGTCGACTCTACAATGCGGCGGCATTGCGGGCGGAGCTTGCCAGCGACGGGGCGCGCTTTCAGACGACGCACGACGCGGAGGTGGTGCTCGAGGCCTACCGCCGCCACGGCACGCACGCGTTCGCGTTGCTCGAAGGCCCGTTTGCCGTGGCACTGTGGGACCAGGCGAGCATGAGTTGCATACTCGCGCGTGACCCGCTGGGCCAACGGCCGCTGTTTCTCGAACTGCGCGCCGAGGAGTTGCGCTTCGCCAGCGAGATCAAGGCGTTGCGCGCCAGCGGAGACTTCGTCGCCGGGCTCGACCCGTTTGCCGTCGTCGACTACACGCAGTGGGGCTACGTGCTGGCGCCGCGCACCATCTGGCAGGGGGTGCGTGCGGTGCCGCCAGGCCACGTGGCCCGCTACCGCGACGGCCGCTTTACGCTCTCACGCTCCTTTTCGCTTGACTACTCGCCGCACGCGTTGTCGCGCTCCGCGCAAGACTGGACGGTCGAGCTGCTCGCCCGCATGGAGGTTGCGCTCGAGCGGGGACTTGGCGCGCATGACGCCGAGGTCACCGCGGTGCGCGTTCAGGAATGGCAGGACGACTCGCAGTTGCTTGCGCGTCTCGCCACGCGGGTCTGGCCCGGGAGAACACCGGCGCACACCGTCGAGGCCCGCCTCGCTCCGGATCTGTTCGCCCCTCCCGCTGCGGCAGCGCGACCCCTTGCGGGTAGGGTACCGCCGGCCTCCTCGTCGAGCTCGGCCTCCCGGCACACCTCCGTGATCGTCTCCGCGGCCCGCATCCCGGCTCCGCACGGCGATGTCGCCAGTGGCGCCGGCCACTCGCTGGTCGAGGCGCTCGACTCGGTGCTCGCACACTTGGATCAACCGCTTGCGGATCCGTTGTTGTTGCTCAAGTACGCGAGCTACCGTGCCATGCGGGAGCAGGGGATCCGCGTTGTCGTTGATTCGGCCGGGGCCGACGAGTTGTTCGGCGGCTATCGGCGCGTCGCCGCGTTTGCACGGGCGGAACGGTTGCGCTGGGCGCCGCCGTTTTTGCGCGAGCTTGCCGCGGCGGTCGTACAATGGCTACCACGGCTCGACGCCACGCTCACCACGCGCAAGGACGCAACGACCGCACCCGCGACGCTCGCGCACCGGGCTCGCCGCCGCATGGCACACGCATGGCGCGAGTTGCGACGCTTCGTGCACGGTCTCGTGTTGCCGCCGCGGGAGCGCTACCTCGACTGGTTAACGGTCATTCCGGCCGAGGAACGTGCGCGGTTGTTCACGCGCGAGTTTGCCGCGATCTCCTCGGCGCACGACGCCTTCGGAGAGCACCGCCTCGCCTTCGACCGCCTTGCCGGCCGCGTCGGACCCGGCTCCACGGGCAAAGGGAGGGAGCGCGCCGAGGAGGTCTTGCCGCTCGCGGCCGGGTTGATGCACAACCCGCACGGCTGGCGCCGCTGGCCTGCGGATTGGGAGTTGCCCGGCGTGGCCAGCGCGATGATCCACTATGAAGGCCGCGGCGGTGAGCGCCCCGCGGTGGACCACGCACTCGCCCTCGATCAGGTCACCTTCCTGCCGGGGTATG
>SKZP01000712.1 GCA_007127275.1 Planctomycetota bacterium | reverse complement strand
TGATGTTACTGCTGACACGCTACGCACTGTTGCGCACGCGCCGCGAAACCGCCGTCGCCGAGGCAAACGCCGAAGGGGCGAAAGTCCTGCTCGTCGGGCTGCCGCCGCGAGTCGAAGCGCTGCTTGCCTGGCTTGCAGAAAGCGGAAAACGCCTGCGCATCCGTGGCCTCGTCACCACGAAGGCGAACCACTCGGCACGCCGGGGAGAAACCATCCACGACACGGAAGTACTCGGCCGACTCGAGGAGTTGCCTGCCTTGCTTGAAGCGAAACCGGTGGACGCGCTCGGCTACGTCGAGCACGTAACGACATCCCAGGAGAAGCAGCAACTGCGAAGCCTCGCCGAGCAGTGCCACGTCCCGCTCCTAGAATTGGGCAGCTTACGGCACGAAACGGAGTCGGAGGCGCAGCAAGCAGCAAACGAAACGCGCGCCAGCGAAGCGGAGCACCATACCCGTGCCTCGCATCTGCAGCAGAACTAGCCGGAAGGCTCGACACACGTTGCCGCAAACCCCTTTGCCGCTACCCGTTCGCATGCGTCGGTTCACGCACGGACGTTCACGTTCAACCCCCTCAATCAATGCGCGCAATCATCATGGCCGGCGGCCGTGGCACCCGACTGCGGCCCTACACGCTGGTTATTCCGAAGCCATTGATGCCCGTGGCGGACATGCCCATACTCGAGGTCGTTCTGCGCCAACTCAAGCACTACGGCTTCGAACGGGTCACCATTACCGTCGGCCACCTTGCCAACCTGATTGTCGCCTTCTTCGGAAACGGCGAAAAGCTCGGCATGCAGATTGACTACGCGGTCGAGGACCAGCCGCGCGGAACCATTGGGCCGCTTGCGCACATTGACGGGCTCGACGAGCCGTTCCTCGTGATGAACGGCGACCTGCTCACCGACTTGAACTTTGGCGCCTTCGCCGAGCATCACCGCACCGCCGACGCGGCCATCTCCGTAGCCACCTACGTGAAGCGCATGCCAATTGACCTCGGTGTGGTACACATTGACAACGGCGGTCGCCTTTGCGGCTTTGATGAGAAGCCGGTGATTCCGTTTCACGTCTCCATGGGCATCTACGCCCTCTCGCCGGAGGCACTCCAACAAGTTCCGCACGACCAGCCGTTCGGCTTCGACGACTTGATGCGTGCCGCCCTACATCAACAAGTGCCGACGAATGCGTACTTGTTCGAGGGGCGCTGGCTCGACATTGGCCGCAAGGATGATTACCAAGTCGCAGTGGAGACGTTCGAGCGCGACCGGCACTTCTTCTGCCCGTGGGAAGCAGACAACGCCGAACGTTGTTCCCCCGCATGATGATGGCGGCCCCGCCGTTTCGGTTCGCCGCGACGCGACACATGCCCCGCAGGCACCGTCCGCAAACGAACGGGGGCGGCGGTTGCGCGGCGTCGCTCGCGCTCGGCACGGAAGCACTCAAACATCATGCGGATCAGCGACCTGGTCAGTCAGCACCAGCAACGCACAAACGGCAGCGCACGGGCGCAGTCGCCGTCGCCGTCGCATGAAAGCGGGGTGTCGGTCCCGGCGGGTTCCGCGCATCCCGAGAGTGAGCTCGACGTGCGAGCCTTGCTGCGGCTTGTGCGCACATATTGGAAGTGGGGCTTTCTCGTAGCGTTGCTCGGCGTCTCGGCGACGGTCGCGTATGTGCAGGAGTTCTGGCAGCGCGAAGCGAGCGCCACGGCGAGTTTGCAACAAGTCGAGCGACGCAGTTCGCCGTTTGAGGACGGTGACGAGCCGGAACGTAGCCTGGCCGCGGAGTCGCACGCCCTTCGCGCTGAGGAGACCAACACCGTGGCGCGAACTCTTTTGCGTTACATCCTCACGCACGGCGCGACGTTTCTCGAAGAGGGGGAGCCGGAGCAAGAGCAACAACAACCCATTGAAGGGAACCCGCCCAGGCAAACGTGGTTGCTGATTGACTACGAATCCGCCGCACCGCTGGAGGGCTCGGGTGCTGAGCGCCCCTACGACGCGCTCGCACTCTCCCCGCAAGAGGCTCGCGCACTCGCCGAACAGGTGCATGACCCGCAGCTCACTGCCGACGCCCGCCGCGCCTTGGAACGGCTTGCCGAGGGCAACATCTCGGACATGGTCAACGTCGAGCTCGAGCAGGAGTCCCGCACCCTTTCCCTCTCCGCCACGCACCCCGAGCCGGCCGTCGCCGCCGTCGCCGTCAATCTCGTGCCGGTGGCCTACCAGGCGCTGCATGCACGCAATCACCGCATGCGCAACCGCCAGGCGGTGTCGCTCTCCGAGCAGCAGTGGCGGCGCGCCATTGACGAGCTTTCCGAGAGTGAGCGCACCCTCGACGAGGCCATCCGCACCGCGTACGAGTTCCTGCGCGAGGAGCGCGGCGTGCAGTATCACCCCGTCGTCGGTGCCAGCCGCGAGGAGGTTTCGCTAATGCTCGGGGAGCTCAAGCGCGAGCTGGAAGACCTGACCTTTCAGCGACGTGCCGTGCAAGACCGCATCCGCCAACTCGACGCACGCCGCCGCGAGCTGAGCACGCAGGTATACAGCGACCCCATTGATGCGCG
>SKZP01000057.1 GCA_007127275.1 Planctomycetota bacterium | reverse complement strand
TTCGCAGCCTCGGCCGCACGTGCCTCTTCGCGCGCCGCCGCTTCCGCCTCGGCCTTGGCCCGCTCCTTCGCTTTCTTGCTCGCCTCCTTGGCCCGCTCCTTCGCCTCCGCCTGCAGCTTCACTTGCCGCTCCGGCTCCGGGCACCAATCCTTGAGCACGCACGTCTTGCACTTCGGCGTCTTGATCACGCAGGTCCGCTCGCCATGCTCGATCAGCAAGCGGCAAAAACGTTCCAGCTCTTTCTTGGGCACAATATCCAGCAGCGTCGCGCGAATCTTCTCCGGCTCATCCGTGTGCTCGACGATTCCCGTGCGCTTGACCACCCGCGTAATCGGCGAGTACGCCGGCACCACCGGATGATCGAGCGAGAACAGCAACACACTGTCGACGACGCGCTCGGTCGTGCCCGAGAGCGACTCGAGCATCTGCTTGGCCTTGTCGGGATCGCTTTCTTCCAAGAAGTCGAGGCTGACCTTGTGGTGTTCGCCGTAGATCTCGAGCAACACCTTCTTGATGTTCTTCGCCTTCTTGTCGGCGTTGGGGGCCCCTTCGCGCTCCAGCGCATGAATGATCTCGGTCACCGGCGAGATGCGCACCTCGTTCCAGTCGACGAACTGATCGACGAAGTGCTCGAATACTCGCTGCGCCCCCTGCCAGGTCCAGTTGCGCGCAATGATGTTGAAGATCAACTGGGAGACGACCGACCGGCGCTCGTCACGTAACGAGCCTCCGAGATGCTCCTCGAGGGTCTTGTGGAGGTGCTTCACCCGTTGCTGGGCGACTCGCTTGGCGACCATCTTGTTCGTTTTCGCTCCTGTAAGCGGCGTTCGTTGCTTGTGGCGTATGCAACGGCGCCGGTTCGGTGGTGGTTGCGGGGCTTCCTTCGGTATACGCTGCGGCTCGTTCGTTCCGTGTGACCAAGGAGTCAGTGCTCGAGGGTATCCTGGAGCCACTGGTTCATTTCGAAGACGCGGTGACTCCAACGTATGGTGGCCCGTTGCCGCGTCAATGGGTCGGCTTGGGCACGGTAGCGCTCGAAGGCACCGGTGATGCCTCGCAAGCACTCGGCGGCACGGCTGCGCGCCGAGAGCGAACGGTGCGAGAGCATCTCGATCAATGCCGGTGTCGCGGCAAACGCCGCGCACCAACGCGCCTCCAACGTCGCCACGGCGTTGCGCCAGGACTCCGCCTCGGAGGCCTCGCGCAATGCCGTTCGTTCGCTCAAGGGAAACGGCCCGGAGAGAACGAGCCAGGCGCCATTTTGTTCGAGACGCAACACCCGTCGCGCCGCCGCGGGCATCGCCGACCACGCCGCCCTGCCGACGTCCTCCTCGAGTGGTACGCGAAACTCGCGTAGCGCTTGGGCGACGACGACTTGCGTTACTCCGTTTTGCTCGCCGAGCCCCGTGGCAAGCACGGGCGCCTCCTCGGCGGTGTAGCACAGCGCGAGCACCTCGTAAGCGGTCCGCCGCGGTGTCCTTGAAAGCGGTGCGTGCTCATCCGCGAGCATCTCGGCGACGACGGCGGCAAGTCGTGAGCGCTCATTGGCCGGGAGCGTCCCCGGCGCCTGGGCCTCCTCTCGCAGCAAGGCGCGGCAAAGCGCAAGAACCCGCTGCACCGCCTCCCCCTCGCGCTGCGAGGCCACATGCGGCGGGTCGCTGCGCCGCACTCGTCGGGAGGGCAACGGCAACGTCGTACCGGCACGGTGGGCCTTCAACCAGTCTACGCAAACGCGAAACCCTCTTGCGCCGGCGGCGAACAGTTGGTCGTGCCGGGCGAGCGCCGTCAGGTCGTCCCCCTCGACAAGTTGCTCCAACCAGTAGCGCACGGTCTCGCCCGCTTCGGTTTCCAGCGCGCTGCGAAACTCCGGCTGTTCTACGACGGCCCACTCCTGCGGGTCGGGCTGACGCAGTCGCGGATTACGTAGCCGCACCGCGCGCAACGACTCCTCGAGCCATTGGTCCCGCTGCTCGTCCCGCTCCGGCTTGCCGACGCAGGCGAGCACCCCGAGGCCCGGCACGGCAACGCTCGCAATGAAAGTGGCAAGCAGCAGCACTCCGGCAATCACGAGGCGCTGCCGCCGGAGCCTGCGTTCCGGTTCGTGCGACGACGCTGCTTCCTCGTGCCGTTCCATGTCGCCGCTTCTCCCACCGCTGTGATGCTAGCGTCCCCCCGCTAGGTGCCGCACATGCTGCCCCCGGACGCGGCGACGCAGTCAGCTTTTTGCGGCCTGCTTGCGTTGCTCGCGAAACTCTTTTTCGACGCCGAGCTTGCGCAGAATGTCGGAGGCCGTTCCGCTGGGCTGCGCCCCCTGGAGCAACCAGTACAGCGCCCGTTCCTTGTCGAGGCTGTACTTTTTCTCTTCGTCGGCGACCATGGGGTCATACCAACCGAGTTGCTCAAGGGAACGACCGTCGCGGCGTACGCGGGAGTCGAACACTTCGATGCGATAAAAGGGGCGGTTGCGCCGCCCGAACCGGGACAAACGGATCCGAACCATTGAATGCGTCACCTTCGTCGAAGTTGTCGTCGTGGACGTCGCGGCACCGGGTAGGCGCTCCTAC
>SKZP01000177.1 GCA_007127275.1 Planctomycetota bacterium | reverse complement strand
GCGCGGCTCTCCGACCTCAAGGCTCAGGAACGCGAACTCGCCGTCGAGTTTCGCCCCGGCAGCGAAGAGATGCGCCAGATCCGCGAGGAGATTGCCTCGCTGCAGCGCCAGCGGGACGAGCGCATCCAAGCCCGCCGCGAACAGCACGAGCGCATTCGCTCGCTCGAAGAGCAACGCGCCGCACGTGCGCCGGAGGACCCGGCTCACGCCGAACTCGAACGGGACATTGCCGAGGCACGCGCCGAGTTCGAGGCGCTGATTGCGGATCAGTTGCCCTCAGAGCAGTACGTCGAGAGTTTGCTGCAACTTGACACGGTGATTGCCGAGGCGCAAACGGAGGAAAGCGTGCTCGCGCAACGTATTGAGCAAGCGCGCACCGTGCTTGCCGAGGTGACGCGACAACTCGACGAGTTCAGCGAGTTCAACAGCCCCGTCATTGAACGCCGAACCCGCGTGCAACAAGCACTCGAGCAGATGCAGGTCAGCGCGGAGGTCCTGTACGCGACGCAAGCGAGGGCGCTGCACGTGCCAGACCTGTTTGAGTGGCACGAACGCGGACGCACGGACGCAGTGCGGTATTCAAGCCCATTGGCCATTTACCTCGTCGGCTTCGTGCTTTCGCTGATGGGGGCGCTCGGGGCCATTGCCCTTGCCGCGGTAAGTGACACCCGAGTTACCGCGGATGCTCAACTCAAGGAGCTCGGCCTTTCGCGCGCCATTGCGCGGGTTCCGCGGTTGCCCAAACGGCTGCGCGAATTGCGTACCGACCGCCGCGGCAATCTTCTCTACATTCCGCCCATGCCGGCGTTCGAGTTGCTCGCCTTCAATCTGCGCCACCAACTGGCGCGGCTCGAACGCGACAAGCTCGTCATGCAGGTCAGCTCGAGCGTCGAGGGAGAAGGCAAGTCGACCATTGCGGTGCAGCTCGCCCTCGAATTCGCGAAGCAAGGGGAGCGCACGTGCTTGCTCGTTGCCGACCGCTTCCAGCCTAGCGAAGACGCGCGCATCCTCGCCGGCGTCAACCCGGAGGACTTGCGCTCGAGCTACGGACGCATCTGCGGCCCGGCCACGCACGGCAAGCGCCCGCCCATCCAATCCTGCGTGTTGCAGTCGTTGTATTTCCCGACGCTGCACGTGGTGCTTCCGGAGGCCGGCGCGGAAACGCTGGATGCGACGGGGCTGTTTCAGTCGAACCGCTTTGCACGGCTGATTGAGTATCTGCGCGAGCGCTTCGACGTCGTCTTGCTGGACGCCCCGCCGGTATTGCCGGTCGTGGATGCGCTGGCCATTGGTCGAATGGTCGACTCGACGTTGTTCGTCGTCGGTGCGGGCCAGGTTTCGCGTAGCCGCGTGCAAGCCAGTTTGGAAAAGCTGCGCGCGGTGGAGATTGAGCCCCTCGGCGTCGTGCTCAACTTCGCCGCGCCGGAGGATGCCCGCTACGACTACGGCGGGGCGTACAGCCGCCGCTACCGTCAGGTCGCAAGCAAGCTACGAGCCAGCAAAGTGCCGCCGCGGACCTCTCATCCGAAGAAGGCGGCTGCCGCTGCCCTACGTTCCTAGTTCCTTCCTTGCCCGTTAGCCGTTTCCCTTCGCAGTGATCACACGTCACGTAGCGCCGCGCTTGTCTTCGCTTCGTTCCTTTTCTTGTGATTCGCAAGCCACGTACCCGAGCCAACCACTCCCCCACCATGTCTGCGCGCCTGCAAACCGTCGTCGCACTGTTTCTCCTTGTGCTGGTCTCAGCATGCTCGTCGTCGAGTCACGACCCGCCGCAAGCGACACGCATGCCTCGCACGTTCGACCACACGCTCGAGCAGACGTACCGGACGTTCGAGGACCCCGCGCCGCTTACCTTGCACCAACTGCAGGCGCTCGAACGAAAACAGGAGGCGGTCTTCTCGGAATACCGCCTGCAATACGGCGACTCCTTCACCATTTCCGTCCGCGACCGCCCGGAGATGACGACGGAAGTGACCGTGCTCAACGACGGCACCATTTACGTCGGCTTTCTCGGTCGCTCGCTGCACGTTCGCCAACGCACGTTCGACGAACTGATCAACCTGCTCACCTACGGAAACCCACCGAAGCGGCCCTGCCCGAACTGCGGATATTTCTACCCGACAAGCGAGGAGCACTGTCCCGCCTGCGAGGCCGACCCGTATGACGTCGAAGGCACGGCCAAGGTGTTGCTGGACGCCAAGGCGCTTGCGACGTTCGAGCAACTCGGCGGGCTCGTGCATCAAGACGACGTGCCCTTGCGGCGCGTGCGCAACTCAACGGTGTGGATTGCCGTCTGCGCCCAGGGCCTCGTCGGATTTCGCGAGCTCGACGAGGGCGCCCGCACCGAGATCCTCTGGACGCGCGAAATGCGCACCACCGTGGTCTCGCGCGTACAGGCTTTGAGCCGCGACGGCCTGGCCCGTTCGCCGTGGCACGTGCGCCTCGGCCGCGGTTGGGTGGAACTGGACTTGCGCACCGGCGACGTGCATGAACTTGACGAGGAGGAGGACGGGCGCGAATTTGTTCCGTACACCTTTCGCGAGCAGGAAAAGGCAAACGGCCTGAT
>SKZP01000202.1 GCA_007127275.1 Planctomycetota bacterium | reverse complement strand
TGCACTCCCCAAACCGGCCGCGGTCGTTTATTCTGTCGGGAGCCGTACCGGAGGTGCGAACTCGGGAGCTTTCTCATGAAACGTCGCTCACGTACGTCGCTGTGGCTCGTAACCGGCTTGGTAAGCTTTTTCGGCGCCGGGGTTGCCGTGGCGGTCTTGCTAGCCGCCGCCGGGGATGCCGCGGCGGACCCAACGGTCGTCGAACTCGAGCAGCAGGACGGCACGACCCTGCAGGCCGAACTGCTCGGAATTGAGGACGACCGCCTCCGTGTGCGGGTCAACGGACGCGAGCGCACCCTTTCCTTTGAGTCGCTCACCGAGGCGTCCGTCCACGAAGCGCGCGCGGCTCTGCTGGAGCCGGAGGACATACGCGGCCACCTTGCCCTCGGCGTGTATGCGCACGAGCAAAGCCTGTACGAGCGAGCCTCGCGTTCGTTCATGATTGCGCGCCAAGGGGCAGGCGAGGTCGAGGAGCGTGCCGGGGCGCTGTGGGCGCAGGCCCGAGCGGCGGACGCCCGGGAGCGGTTCCGCAGAGCTAGGCAGTTGGAACAGGGTCGGCAACTCGAAGACGCCCTCGCCTTGTTCCTTGAGGTGTACATCACGTTTCCGGACGTGGAGGACGACCAGTTGCAAAGTGACCTGGTTGCGCATATTCACACACTGCAGCACGACCTGGGGCTGCCGGCGGAGTTGCCGCCACGCGTGGCGCCCGACGGGCTCGACGAGGAGGAGGCGGAGGCACTCGAGGACGACCCCGCGGGGGACGACGACGGTGCGGACGCCGGCGAGGACGGAGAAGTCCTGTTCGACGAGGACCTCGGCCGTCGCGAGGAACAGCCGTACAACGAAGCGCGCCGGCTCTACCTGCGCATTGTGGAAGAGATTGAAGCGGGCGAGGATTTGATTCGCGAAGCGGTCGACGAAAAGGCCCGCCGAGCCATCACCGACCGGCGCATCTCGCGGCCGCTCCAAGAGGCGTACACGCGCTGGGAGAATGCGAAACGGACGGTGGACGAGCGCATGTTTGGACATCTCGAGGGGCGAGACTGGCCGCGGTTGCAGCGGCTCGTTGAGCGTCTCGGCCCGCGACTCGACGCGTTGTTCGAGGATGTGGCGACGCACACGCTCTCCATGTGGGTGCAACGCATCGAGGAGGACGAACGCAACGCCCGAACCAACGCATATAAGTGGGTCAACCTCTTGCTTGCGCACGACCCCGAACACGAGCTGGCCCGGCTGACCCGGCGTCACCTCACGGAACAGGCGCTTCGCGACCAGTTCCGCTAGAAACGCCGGGCGCCAGCGAGAGGAGAGACAAACCGCGAGCCAGACGGTATGTTTGGCACGCCTGTCGTGCTTTCCCTTCGAAGTTCCAAGCCCCTCGTACGCTGTTATGCCCTTCACCTTCCGCACCCGCGAGATTCACACCGTGGCGGTCATTGGCTCGGGCCAGATCGGGCCAGACATTGCGCTGTTCTTCGCGCAGGCGCTCGAGCCGTACGGCGCACGCGTGATGGTTCACGACATTGCACAAGAAGCGCTCGACAAGGGGCGCGAACGCATTGAGGCGAAGCTCGACAAGGCGGCGCAAAAGCGCGGCAAGCCGGAAAAGGCGGAGAAGACCAAGGCGCTGTTCACCTGGACCACCGACGCACAGGCGCTTGCGGAGGCGGACTGGATTGTCGAGGCGGCAAGCGAGACGCTCGGCATCAAGCAGCAGATTTTTGCCGAACTCGACAAGCTCGCGAAGCCCGGAGCGCTGCTGACGAGCAATTCCTCGCATCTGGAGCCGGAGCGCATTTTCGAGCCGGTCGCGGACAAGTCGCGCTGCGCGAACGTGCACTTCTTTTTCCCCGCCGACCGCAACCTCGTCGTCGAGGTAATCAGCGCAGAGGCGACGAGCCCGAGCGCAGAGCTGTGGGTGCGCGAGGCGCTCGAGCTGTTGGGCAAGCTGCCGGTGCGCGTCGACGGACGCTACGGCTACGCGCTCAATCCGCTGTATGAAGGCGTACTGATGGAGGCCATTCTTTGCGTCGAGGACGGCCTTGCCTCCCCCAAGCAGGTAGACGCCGTCGCGCAAAAGGTGCTCGGCTTCGGTGCGGGTCCATTCACCGTCGCCAATCTCTGCGGCGCCAATCCCATTGCCGTCGAGGGGCTCGAGAACCTGCACGAGCGGATTCAACCGTGGTTTCGCGTGCCGAACTCGCTGCGCGAGAAAGCCGCCGCCAGCGAGGCATGGGAGGCGGCGGCAAAGGACGAAACCGTCGAGGTCGACGAGACGACGACGCAGCAAGTGGGGGAGCGTTTGCTCGGCGCCTACTTCACCATTGCCGCGGAAATCCTCGACGCGGGCATTGTCGACATGGGCGAGTTCGAACAAGCGGTGCAGCTCGCCTTCGACTGCACGCCGCCGCTGGCGCTGATCAATCAGGTCGGTGTGGAGCGCGCCGAGTTTGTGGCGCGCCAGTTCCTCGAGCGGGCCGGCATGGATGCGACGGCGGTGCCGGCGGGGATTCGCGTCCATGCGAAGTACCAAGAAGGGTTCGAGACGCCGGTAGTTTTCACCGAGCTGCGCGACGACGTCGCCCTCGTGCAGATTCGCCGGCCGAAGGTGCTCAACGCGCTCAATGAGGAGGTCTTTGCACAGCTTGACGAAGTCTTTACCGCACTGCGAGACAACTCCGCAGTCAAGGCGGTCGTGCTCACCGGCTTCGGCACGCGCGCCTTCGTCGCCGGCGCCGACATTCCGGAACTGGCCGCGCTGCTCGAGGAGGGAGATCCGAAGCAAGCGGCGGTCGAGAAGTGCCGGCGCATGCAGAAGCCGCTGCTGCTGATTGAGAACCTCGGCAAGCCGGTGGTCGCCGCACTCAACGGCCTCGCCCTCGGCGGCGGCTCGGAGCTGGCCATGGCCTGCACCGCGCGCATTGGCGTCACCGGCATGGTCGTTGGGCAGCCAGAGCCCAACCTCGGCCTGATTCCCGGCGCCGGCGGCACGCAGCGGCTGCCACGGCTCGTCGGCTTCGAGGCCGCCTGGCCCATTCTGCGCACGGCAAAGCCCATTGACGCCAACCGCGCCAAGGAGATTGGCTACCTCGAGGAGGTGGTTGCACCAACCGAGGTACGCGACCGTGCCCTGGATCTAGCCCGCAAGCTCGCCGCTGGCGAGGCCGAACCGGTCCGCCGCGTGCGCAAGGAAGCGCTCGAGCCAACGCCTGCCCCGGAGGCCGAGCTCGGCCACCTCTCCACGCGGATTGATCAGTTGCTTCAAGAAGCGGTGCTCGAGGGGAACGCGAAGCCCCTTGCCGAGGGGCTTGAAGTGGAGTACGACCGCTTCGGCGAATGCTTCCTCACGACGGACGGTCGCATTGGCCTGCGAAACTTTCTGGAAAACGGCCCGAAGGCCGCGGCCACGTTCGAGCACAAGTAAGCGTACTGTCGTGCAACCGTGCAAACGCGCGAACCGCGCTACCTTGCGGCTGCGCCACCGAGTCGCGCTCCAGAGGCCGGGGACGAACTCGCAAACGTGTAGCCCCAATGAGGCCGCCGAGGGAAGCCCCGGGCGGCTACCGGCAGCCCCAGGTTTATCCGGCGCGCGTCGTGCCACCGTTTCCCCCTTCGGCACGTGCGAGGGGATCTGTGGTGGGGTTGCGCGCCGCTGTCCCCCCCCGGCCCCCTCGAAATCCCGGGTTTGGCCTGGGAATGTGTGAAACGGAGAGGTGGAGGTGAATCATGGGCGTGGGAGTTTCGGTACGTTATGATGGCGAGCGCGCCTGCACGGCGGTGCACGGCCCGAGTGGGGCGCAGGTGCGCACGGTGCCGCCGACGGACAACGGCGGCGACGGCTCGAGCTTCAGCCCGACCGACCTTGTCGCCGCCGGCCTCGGAACCTGTGTGTTGACCATCCTCGCCATGCGTGCGGAGCAACACGGCCTTGATCTGACCGGCGCAACCGTAGAGTTGGAAAAGCGCATGAGCAGCGAGCCGCCCCGGCGCATTGCGCAAATTCCGCTGGTGCTCAAACTGCCGGCCGAGCCGGACGCCGCCACACGAGAAGAACTAGAAACCGCCGCCCGCGAGTGCCCCGTCAGTCTTACGCTCGGCGACAATGTCGAGGTAGACGTGCGCTTCGAATGGGCGGCACAGCCGCAAACCACATAAACGAGTAGGACGCCCGAGCACGCCTTTTGGCCGGGAACCCCCGTTCGTGATTCGTGCGCATGAGTAGCGAGAACGAGACGACAACCACTGCAAGCGCCGAGGCGCACCCCGCGGAGGCTGACGCGCCGGCGCACGCAGTGGCGAACCCCGCACCCGCCCGCAACGCGCGGTCGTGGGCGCGCGGGGTGCTTGCCTTGCTTGCGTTGCCGGTCGCGACGTGGCTGCTCGTGCGCGGATTGCTTGCGCCGGTGGCCGGCCCCGAAGGCGTCGACAACATCACCTTCGGCAGTGTCTGGGGGCTGCTGCTTGTGATGCTGCAGCCACTGGCACTTTCCTTCGCCATGCGTGGCCGCGTGGAGCGGTTTGCGCTGCACACGCCCGGCAACGTGCGTGACGAGACGCTGCGCGTGGTACTTTTCGGACTTATCTGGCTCGTTGCCTTTGCCCTCGTCACCACGCTCACCCTCGCGCTTTTCTGGCGGCCCGCGGCGGACGGATTTGCGCCACAGTATCCGCTCGTCGGGCTGTTCTTCTTCGCCTGGGGAGGCCTTTGGCTGGGGATCTGGCTCGGGCTGCGCTACCTGCGCGTGCCGGCGACGGCGGCGCAAGTGTTCGTCGGCCTCGGCGGTGTCGCGTGGAGCACCTCGGTGCTGTGGCTCAACCCGTGGCTCGAACGCCTCAGCGACTCGACCACACGGCTGGACGCAATGGGATGGCTCATCTGGACGAGCCCCATGTACGGCTGGGTGGAACGTATGCTCGGCACGGATCTCTTCCGCACCGGCGCCATGTACCACGGCGCCGACGGCCAGGCGGCGTATTCCATCATTGGTGACTACGTCGGCAGCGTGCCGTCCTGGCCGAGCGCTGCGGAGATGCTCGCTACATGGCTGCTCTTCGGCGCCGCCGCAACGGCCCTGGGCCTCGGCTGCGCCTCCCTACACCGCTATGTTTGGCGGCGAAAACCGGTGGTCTCTTAAAAAAGTGAGCAGAGGGCGCCGGCCCGAGTGCCGGTACGTCCGTCTTTTCAGCCCCCCTCGCACCGACTGCGTCGCCGGACGCCCGTTCGCCCGCCGTGGAGGCTACGAGTCCGCAAATGTGCGGTATCTACGAGGCGCCGAAGAGGGGCAGCCGTGCGGCTTTGGCGGTGGCGGCGGCTTCGGGGTCTTTCGCGGCAGCGTAGCGCATCAGCCCGAAGGCAGGATCCTGGGTGAGCACGCGCTCAATGCGCTGGTCCGCCTCGGGACTGCCGTTGGCGAGCATGGCGACGGAACTGTGCAGGCTGAAGCCGATGCCGGCGCCGCCACCGTGACCGAGGCTTACCCACGTCGCGCCGGAGGCCGCGGCAAGCATGCCGGCAAGGACCGGCCAGTCCGCCACGGCGTCGGAGCCGTCCGGCATCTGCTCGGTCTCGCGAAACGGGCTCGTCACCGTGCCCGGATCCAGCGGCCCGCGGAAAATCAGTACCGGCCCTTGTACGTCCTGGTCTCGGACCATGCGGTTTACTTGCAAGCCGAGCGCGACGTGGTCCTGGTAGCGCAGCCAGAACGTCTGCGAGGGAAGGCCCTGCTCCCCCATCGGCGTGGCGCGCAGCAACTCGAGATAACGCAGCAGGCGTGTGTCGTCGTGGGCGACCTCGGCGAGCTTCTCCTCAATGGCGTCGACGTCGCCACGCTCACCGGTCAGCGCAACGACTCCAATCGGGCTGCGCCCTTCGAGGACGCGTCGGCGCACAAAGGCACTGTAAAACCCGGGAATCTCGAAGGCCTCGGCTACGCCGGCAAGCTCCGCCTGGGCGCGCAGCGCGTTGCCGAACTCGAACGCCATGGCGCCGGCGTCGCGCAACTCAATCATCAATTGCAGGTGCTTGGCGACCGACTCGGTTGCCTGACTCTCATACTGGCGCGGGCTCGAGCCGGCGAGTGTTTGCGCCTCGGCGGCGTCGAGCCCTTGCGACACGTAGGTGCCGCCCGAGTCGAGCCCGCCGGTCATGTCGGTGACGACGTCGGGGACGACGCCGCGCTCGGAAAGCCGCGCAAGCATGTCGACGCCGTTGCCATGCCAGACGATCGCTTCGGCGGTGCCGGTGCTCTTCAAACCGACGGCCATCTCAATCGCCTGGTCGAGGTCGTCCATGCGGTGGTCGAACACGCCGAGCGTCTGCAGCGCATCAATCCGGGCGGCGTCCGCCTCGGCAATCAGCGCGGTCCCCTTGGCCATCTTGATCGCCGGGGCCTGTGCGGCGCCGGAGGCCCCCAGGCCAGACGTAACGACAAGGCGGCTGGCGAGGCTGCCGTCGAAGTGTTGGTCGGCCAGCTCGGAGACCGCTTCGAAGGCGGTGGCCAAGAAGCTACGCAGGCCCGTGTACAACCAAGCGCCAGCGGCAATGCGCCCCTCGGTGGTCAGGCCACGCGCCTCCAACGTGCGGAACTCCTCCGCCGAGGCCCAGGCGGGCACAACGATCGAATGCGCGAGCAACACCCGCGGCGCCATCAAGTCGGTGCGGAAGCGGGCCACCGGCATGCCCGACTGCACCAGCAACGTCTCGTCCGGCTCAAGGGTGCGCAACGCCTCGCTGGTCAGGTCGAACGCCTCCCAGGAACGGATGGCGCGGCCAGCGCCGCCGTGCACGACGAGGTGCTCGGGATTGCGCGCGAGTGCAGGATCCAGGCTGTTGTGCAGCATGCGCAGCGCAGCCTCGGCCGGCCACGAACGGCAGGAAAGCTCGCTCCCACGCGGGGCTTGTACGGGCTCGTAAGGACGCGTCATGGAGAGTGAGAGAGCTTTGTATGCACTGACGTGCAGCGCATGAGAAATGCGTTCTGAGGCGAGCGGGGAACGAGAGTCCCCCAAGTCAAACGGATTCGCGAACGCATGTAGACTCGGGAAACTCTCGTCCCCCGCTCGCCTTCTCGTCAGAACTGCGTGAGAACGGCGGAGGAAGGACGGTACGAAGCGTCGTCAACGCTCGCAGAAAGACGGCGCACGCACTGCCGCTGCGCAAGGCAACGCAGCAAGCGACGCAAGCTCTGCTATACGCCCGCCCATTCCCAACGCAAAACGAGTACGCGCGAGCGGCTGCGACCCCCCATAACCCGGCGGCAAAGGGACATCCACCATCATCCACGACACTCACGCGTGCGTCAAGGAGTCGCGCCGCGCATCTCCAAGTTGTGGAACGGTCCCTTTCCAAGCCCACGATCCTCGCCCAAGAGTCGAAAGGCGCCACCCATCCGCATCTTCGCAGGGTTAGTCGGGATGAGCGACGGGTCCGAATTGGCGACGGCGAGTCTCAACGAGTCGAGTTCGAATTGAGCCCGCCGGATGGATGGCCCCACTCAACCACTAGCCGGGGCCGGCGGGGCCGTTGGCTTCGGCTAGGCGCTGGCCTAGGTTTTGGATGGCGTAGGCTTGGCGGTTTTGCAGACTGTAGAGCTCAATGAACGGGGCGGCGGCGGCGGTGTTGAAGCCGTGACCGGCTTTCACCGTCTCGAAGGTGGCGAGGTTGGCGTCGAACATCGCGTAGGGACTTTGCACCGCGGTGACGACGCTGTGGCCGCGGCAGACACTCATGGTTACCTCGCCGGTGACGTTTTGATTCGCCGTCTCGATGAACGCCCAGAGCGGCTCCATCACCTGGTCGTACCAGCGGGCGTCGTAGACGTAGTTGCTGAACTGGCGGTCGAGCATTGCCTTCGTGTCGAGCAGGTCGCGCGTTTTCGTGATGCGCTCGAGGTTGCGGTGCGCCTCGATCAGGATGGTGTAGCCAATGCCGTGCTTGCCGCCGAGCTGGTTCAACTCCGCAATCAGCGCGGAGAATTTTAGCGCCTCGCCGTTGAGCGCCACGGGCAGGCCGTTTTCGAAGCGCAGCGTCAACTCGTCCGCCTTGGCCGGGGCCTTGTCCGGTGGTGTGCACAGCCGCAGGATCTCGTGCATGGGCGGGACGCGCTCGGGGTACTCAATGTCGCCGCCTTCCGCGGTGAAGCCCCAGAGGTTGTCGTCGTTGCTGTAGGCGGCCCCCGAATCCGAGCGCGGCGGCGGCACCGGCAGGTTGCGCGCCTTGGCGTACTCGTATTCCTCGTCGCGGCCCATGTTCCACTCGCGCACCGGGGCAACGATCTTCATTTCCGGCGCAAGTGTGAGAATGTAGCTGTCGAAGCGCACCTGGTCGTTGCCCTTGCCGGTGCAGCCGTGGGCAATGGCGTCGGCGCCAATCTCTTGCGCGAGGCGGACCGCTTCGGTGGCAATCAGCACACGACCGAGCGGGCAACTCAGGTGGTAGCCGCCGCCGGCGCCCCCGTATTCGGCGTTTGCGAGAACTGCCTTGGAGAGATACTCATCCGCGAAGTGATCCACCAAGTCCGGCGTGTAGGCCTCGCTTGCGCCGATCTGCCGCGCTTTTTCGCCGAGCGCATTGAGGTCGAGGTAGGGGTCGCCAAGGTTCGCGGTGAAGGTGACGACCTCGCAGCCGTAGGTCTCGCGCAGCCACGGCACCATGATGGTGCTGTCGAGGCCGCCGGAGAAAAGCAGCACGCACTTTTTCACCTCGCCCGGGTGCGCCTCATACGAGGCAATCTTCGGAGCAGGCTGCGAGGAGGCAGGGGAATCGCTGGGATTCGCATTCATGGCAACAAACGCTCTCGGTCGCGGGGGATGCGCAAGGGAGACAGCCGCGGGCGAATGCTATCCCGTTTCGGCGGCACGTACCACCACAACCACCCCTTCCGTCCCAAGCCGGCTACCGCCAGGCGTGGCGCTCCTTCAAGCGCTGCTGTAGTGGTGGTTGCGAAAAGACAACACAACTGTATACAGGGGGCTCGCCGCTACGGGAAATCTGCCGCGGTTGCGGCACGGCAGGCGAACGGCGCCGCCGGGTCGTAGACGAACTCCGCCGCATGGTGTTGCGACTGCCACGTCGCGAGCGTCGGAGCCGCGGCGTCCTTTGGTGAGAGCAACGGCCCCTCGCCGAGCGCGTTCCGCACTCGCTGCGCCAGCGCCGAGTCGGCGCGGGACCAATCAATCTCGGGGCTAGCGATGTGGATGCTGCCTTCGCGTTCCGGTGACCACTCGGTTGTGCACAGGTACTCCGCTGTGCCGGCTTGGCGGTCAAAGACGAGTCCGTGGGCAAAGCCCGGCGGCACCCAGACCCAGTGTCCCTCGTCGCTCGCCGCGTCCTCGCGCAACTCGGCGACGACGGCGCAGCCGAAGCTCGGCGAGCCCCGGCGAATGTCTAGCGCCACATCCAGAAAGGCCCCGGTGACGGCCCGCACGAGCTTTCCCTGGTAGGGCCGCGATTGCACGTGCAGCCCGCGAACGACGCCGCGCACCGAGGTGCTCTCGTTAAGCTGCGCCAGCGCAAACGAAGCGGCCGTTGCGCCGGTAAGCTGCGACGCCACCTGCGCGGGCCGCAATGTCTCGGCAAACGAGCCACGCTCGTCGCGGATCCGTGTGAAGCGAACGAGTTTCACGTCGGCAACGGCCAACGGCTCGACGGCAAGCAATTTCACCGCAGACCTCGCAAAAAACGGTGCGCGAAGCGGGCGCAACGGTTCTCGTGAACGAACGGCATTGTGCCATACTTGACCACATCTGCGGGCAACGATGAGTGCCGCGACGCGACAGCGCAGCACGCCCCGCGAAACGGGCCGCAGGGAGGAGCCGTTCTCGGGTGGCGCGACGCATTGAATGATGTCGCCGCGCTCACGTTCGAACGCGCGATGGTGTCGGGTATACGCTCGCTGCGGCTCGACATGGTACGGTAGGTAAACTACGATCCCGGTAGTGGAAGCGAGCAAGAAAGGCGCGCCGGGCGGGATGGCTACGCGACCGGCGGCCTGCGATT
>SKZP01000510.1 GCA_007127275.1 Planctomycetota bacterium | reverse complement strand
GCCTACACCATGATGAGCAAGCGCAAGCTTCGGCAGCTCGTCGAAGAGGGATACGTCAGCGGCTGGGACGACCCGCGGATGCCGACCTTGCGGGGCATGCGCAGGCGCGGCTACCCGCCGCGGGCGTTGCGGGAGTTTGCCGACGCCACCGGGGTGACGAAGTACAACGCAATCACCGAGATGAGCAAGCTCGAGTACCACGTCCGCGAGGTGCTCAACCGCGAAGCGCAGCGGCGCATGGCCGTGTTCGACCCGCTGAAGATTACCCTGACCAACTACCCGGAGGGGCAGGTCGAAGAACTGGAAGCGGTGAACAATCCGGAGGACGAGTCGGCCGGCTCGCGCACGGTGCCGTTTTCGCGTACGCTCTACATTGAACGGGAAGACTTTATGGAAGAGCCGCCGCGGAAGTTCTTCCGTCTCGCCCCGGGTCGGGAAGTGCGCCTCCGTTGGGCCTACCTGATAACGTGCGAAGAGGTGGTGAAGAACGACGCCGGCGAAGTCGTCGAGCTACGCTGCCGCTACGACCCGGAGACGCGCGGCGGCAATGCCCCGGACGGCCGAAAGGTGAAGGGGACGCTTCATTGGGTCAGTGCGCCGCACGCCGTCGAGATCGAAGCGCGCCACTACGAGGTGCTTTTCACGAGCGAGCAGCCGAGCGACCTCTCACAGCTCAACCCCGACTCCTTGCATGTCACCGGCGCGCAGGCCGAGCCGAGTGTGACGGCGTTGCCGGTGGGTGAAACGATCCAGTTCGAGCGCAAGGGCTACTACTGCCTCGACCCGGACAGCACCGCCGAGCACAAGGTATTCAACCGCACCGTGACCTTGAAAGACAGCTGGGCGAAGAAAGCCGCCGGCCGCTAGCGACCGCGGCCCGCGGAACCCGGTTACGACAGCCGCGCGGTGGTCGCGTCGCAAAATGCCAGTCGGCAACGGCAACGACTCCACCAATGCGCCCAGACGGCGTTGGCAATGGGCGCCCAGGTTTCGTCGCGCATCTGCTCGGAGCTACCGTTGCGCCGCAAGTCGAGCCCGTCCAAGCGCCCAGCGAGCGCCGGCAGTACCCCGGCCAGGCCGCTCAGGTAGGCTTGCACGTGCACGGAGATCACCAGGTAGACCGTGGCGTCGGCTTTTCGCTGTACCTCGACGCGCCGCGCCTCACTCTCGTAGGTTTCGGCAATGTGGGACACGAAGGCGGTGTCGAGCAGCGTCTCCATCGCCCGGGCGACATAACTCGCCACGCGGGAGAGCCCGCTTTGCTCGGCGTGACGCGCCCGCTCGGTCCGCTGCCGTGCCCGCCCGACAAGCTGGAGCGCGTGCTGCATCTCCGCCTTGTCGACACGCTCGCGCAACCAGCGGTACACCGTACGCAAGGCAAATGCCGGTGCGTCGCGCACCTCGGCAGGCTGTTGGTCAAGCCCCGGCCAGGTGTTCCAGCAGGCAAGCACCATCTCCACCGCCGTCGCCGCGCAGATCACACACTGGCGCAGCGGCAACCGAAACAGCAACGTCCCCTGGCGATCCGGGTCGAAGTGGCGCAAGTCCGGCGAGGGCCACAGCGGATCCGGCGGCGGGCGATGCGGCAGCACGAACTCGGGCCAGTCCCCAATGGTCGCCCCCGGCGGCGCCTCGAGGCGCTCGCGCAGCTCAAGATAATGCTCGACCGTCATCACTCTCGCCAACGTTGCTTGTCGAATTCGCGAGTCCCAGCGCCTACAGAGACGCATCGTGCCGCAAGACACGCCGGGCGACAAGCACGACGTACATGAACCGCGCACGACCATTTGGGGCCTGTCGCTGCCAAGCTCACGGGCTTCGCCCGAATGCTGTTATGTTCTGACGAAACAAAGCGAACGCCGGGCGACAGCCCTGCGAGGCAAGGCTTGCGCCCTGCACTCGCCACAGGAAAAGAGTTGCCCCCGGGGCTTGGGTTTCCCCGTTCGCCGGGCTTTCCCGCGTGCGGGATGCGCGAATGCACGGACACGGGCTCGCTCGACGGCGCGAGTGGCGCTACAATCTCGGGCACGGGGACACTCAACGCGGCGGCCCGGAGGCCAACGAAGATGCGTGTGGCAATCGGCAGCGATCATGCGGGGTACGAGGCGAAGCAGCGCGTGGTGACCCACCTGCGCACTCAAGGGCACGACGTTGCCGACCTCGGCACCTACGGGACCGAGTCGGTCGACTACCCCGACTTCGCGAACAAGGTCGCCGAGGCCGTGCGCAATGACGAGGTCGAGCGCGGCGTACTGATCTGCGGCAGCGGCATCGGCGTCTGCATCGCGGCGAACAAGGTGCCCGGCATTCGCGCCGGCTACGCCTTCGACGCAACCTCCGCCCGCCTCGCCCGCGAGCACAATGACGCGCAGATCGTTTGCCTCGGCGCACGCCTGCTCGACGAGGCGGCGATCCGTGCCATTGTCGACGTCTTCCTCGGTGCCGAATACGAGGGTGGCCGTCACGACGGGCGAATTGAAAAGATCCACGGCCTCGAGACCAACAACCACCTACGCAGCTCCGAGCGCGACCCCGAGTGATACGCACCTCGCCCGGCGCGCACCCCCTCCTT
>SKZP01000699.1 GCA_007127275.1 Planctomycetota bacterium | reverse complement strand
GGTGTCGAGCTTGTAGAGCAACTGCGTCGCATCGTTGGTCGGCAACGGAAAGCGCCCCTGGACAAGCTCCTGGACGCGCACGCTCAAGAACTGGCGCGTCTCCTGGCCGACCGGCTGGCCGTAGAGCGGCTCGTCGGGGTCGTGCTCGGAGTCGTGCTGGCGCACCAGCGTGTAGGCGAGCGCGGTCTGGTAGGTGGTCTTTCCCGCACCGGAGGTGCCAAGCAGGCCAATGCGCACCGGTCGCCCGCCCACGTCGTGACGCGCGGCGACTCGCGTCTCGGTGCGTGGCCCGGCACCGTTCGGCGGCTGGCTCGCACTGCGCGGCGGCAGCGGGGTAGGCTCGGCAGCGGGCGTGGCCGGCGCATTCGACATCATGGCGCTCCAAAGTCACACATGCACTCACGAACGAACTCGAAACCCAACGAGCCGTCTCCCGTTCCGTGTACACCGTTCAAACGAAGCGAATCCGCCTGCGGCGACGGACCTGCTCCCGATCATACGCAAAAAATTGCGCCCCGCCCACGACTGCCCAGAAGGGGCCGTTCATCCCGCGGACGGAAACCTCGCGTATGGGCAAACGGCGGCTTTCCGCCGAGATGCCGAAAAACGACTCGCGAAGCAAGGGGTGCTGACCGAGGCACGTCGCCGCTTTTTCTTGAGACTTCAACGCGGGGCCCTGCCTTTTTGTAGTCCGGGGAGGCCCTGTTGTGGCGGGTCGCTCGCAGGTGGGAGACGTCCTTTTTGATACAGGGGACGCTCCTCCCTTCGCGGCCCCCTCTCCCTCGCTTTCTCTCTCCCCCTTGCTCTTCGTGTTCTCTGCGTTCGCTGTGGCGAAACGAAAAGTCACGAATTCCACCGCTCCGCTGCGTCACAACTCGCGCAAACTTGTTTCGTTCATTGATCTTGCTTGCCGCCAACAATCCTTGCTGGCACAAGTAGCGGACGCAGTTATGATACGCGCTCTTTCACGCGAGTCTGCGCGCCGTTCGAGAACGTCGCGTCGAGAGCGTGTGGCGCAGCCGCCGCGTGAGTTTCCTTGCCCTCCTTCTCACAGATTCACCGAAACGCTCTGAGCAGAAAGGAACGTGGGCCCATGAAGTGCTTTCAGACATCCGCCGGTTTCGTTGTCGTCGTCGCGCTTTTCCTCTTCGGTTGGAACGACCACGCGCTGGGCCAAGACGCCGACAACCGCGAGGTCGCGGAAAACAATGAGGAGGCACCCATTGAAGAGTTAATGACCGGGCGCTTCGGGCTCGGCTTCAACGTCAACCTCGGCGGGAACGCGGCAACCACGGCGCGGTACTGGCTCACCGAAGAGTTGAACCTCAATGCAAACTTCGGCCTCCTGATTGTCGCGGATCCCGAGCCCTTGGGAACCCATGCCGGCTTCTTCCTCGGATTTGGCGTGCTCTACAACTTCGTTTACGACCCCGGCGCCTTTTACTTCGGCGTCGGCGGTCACCTCGACCTCGGTGTGCTCGGCGTACCCGGCAACAACACGAATGCCGAGTTCGTGCTGACCGTGCCGTTGACGCTCGAGTACTTCGTGCATCCGCAGGTTAGCTTCACGCTGCAATTCGGCATTGCGATGCGCTTCGGCGACCAAGGCGTCTTCGGTCCGGTGGGCCCCTTTGGGTCCGGCGACGACTTCGCGCTGTTTCTCGGCAACCGCGGCGACGTGCTGGGTGCCGCTGGCTTCACCGTCTACTTCGAGTAGAGCGGCCGCGTAACTGACGACACAGAACGCCCGCGGTGTGCGACACCGCGGGCGGTTTTGTGAGGGATGCTTTGCCGAGGGATGCCACGCCCTGCAAGGCGACGCACGTGATGCAGCGAATACGCCTCGTAGGGCTGACGCCCTGCGCTCGCGCTTTTGTTGAATCTGCGTGAAAGCGCTGCTCTAACGCGGCACGCCGGCACGTTCTCCGCATGCGAGCAAGCTTATTACCGCGCGCCAGTGGCGACAAAGGGGGCCCAAAACATGGGAGCGGCGTGGGTCTCCCGCTCAATCAAGTCTCGCTTGGCCTCGACGAGGGCGCGGGCCGGCCGCGCTTGTTGCTCGCCTGCCCAGTAAGCTTCATAAAAGCGCGGCATCAACCGCGCCGTCGAGTCGTCGTCGACCGCCCAAAGGGAGACGACGACGCGGGGGGCTCCGGCGTAGAGAAACGCGCGCGTCATGCCTTCCACCCCTTCGCCGGTAACCATGCGGCCGAGTCCGGTTTGGCAGGCGGAAAGCACGACCAGCTCAGCGCTCAATTCGAGGTTGAAAATCTCGGCTAGATAAAGAAAGCCGTCTTCGTTTCCTTCGCCGAAGCGCTGCGGGTCCGCGAGCGCCAAGCCCGAGGTCGACGGCGCCACCTCGTCGAGCACGCCATGCGTAGCGAGGTGGACGTACCGGGCGCTTGCCACGTTTTCCTTCAGTGCCTCTTCGGTCGCCGCCTCGCGCACGAGCAACTCATTTGCGCCCGGGTGCTTCGACTCGGCAAGCGCGTGTATCTCCTCCACTTCGGGTTTGGTAAACGGAAGTCGCGGAAACAGCGCCGTCTCCGACGCGGCCGGGTCGACGTCGCCGCCGTCGGTTTCTCCCGCGAACACGGGGTCGCCCAGCGCGAGCAGGAAGGGGTCGGCCTCGCCTTCGTTCCGTTCTTCGCGTTGCGTGCGACGTTGCAACTCGACGAAGACCGTACTCGAAGGGACGTAGACCACCTCGTCAAGCGAGAGCACGAGGTAGGGCAGGTCGGCGAACGTCTGCGGCGGCTCGGCCGGCTCGTTCACGGCGAGCGCCTCGAACGGCAGGTAGTGAAGGATCCCATCCGGCGCAATCACGACCTCGGGGTAGTGCTGCAACAACTCGGCGACGTCCCCGAGCAGGAGCCGTCCGAGCGCTGCGCTGTGCCGGGCAAGCTCCTCGAGGACGAGCGGACTTCCACTGATCATCAGGTCGCGCTGGTAACGCACGAGCCGCGCAATGAAGGCCTCGCCGGGCAGCGCCTCCCAATGCAGGCCCTCGGGTGTCACCGCGAAAAGGTGGGAGCGCGTCTCCCCCAACGAGTAGGCGAGCAGCATCTGCCTGTCACCGAGGTGCGCCTGAATCTCTTCGAGCGTGGCCGGCTCCGGATAATGAAGCGCGTGGTAGGCGGGGCTTGCTCTGCGAATGCGTTCCTTGAGCTCGTCGAAACGTTGCTCCAACGCGCGTGCTTCGCTCTCCAGCGCCGCGAGTCGGTTCTGCGCATCCTCGCCGAGCTCGAGCAGCGACATCCGCGTCTCCTGCACCGCACTCAGCTCGGAAAGCAGCGCGCGCTCCTCGGAGAGTAACTCGGGGTCAATGCCGGTGCGCACGTTCGCCTCCGCCTCGGCGAGCATATCCAGAAAGGCTCGCGCCTTCGACGTCTCGCTCCACTGCAATGCCTCCGCTTCGCGGCCGAGTTCCGTGGCGAGGTCAATGAGGTTCGAGAAGACGAAGCGGTTCTGCGCATACAGCGTCGCGCGGGTGTCGGTCGAGTCGAGCGAACGGCGGGCGTGTTCGAGGTCGGCGGCCGCCTCGGCGAAAAAGCGCAGCGCATCCTCGGGATTTCCCTTCAAGCGCAGGATCCGCCCGTACATGGCGTGGACCTGCATGATCAGCGTTGCATCCCGCGTCGGCCGGGCCACTTCGAGCGCGTCGCGCGCCCAGGCGTCAGCCCGTGCGAGGTGCTCGGCCGCGCGTTGCTCCTCTCCCTCCGCGAGTTGTTTCGCGTGACGGCGAAGCAGGAGGCGCGTCCGCTGCAGTCGGCTCTCGACGCCGAGTGGCGCGTAACGGTCCCGTGCGCACCGAATGGCTACGGTGACGGCGCTCTCCGCTTCGTCCAGCCGCCCTTGCTCGTGCTGGAGCTGGGCGAGCGTGAGCTTCGCCCACCCCCGTTGGCGCTCGTCCCCCAACTCCTCGGCATGCTCCGCCGCCTCGACGAGCATCCGCTCATCCCCCGTGGCGCGGCCGACGGCGGTGAGCACCCGCGCGAGTTGGCGCACGTTTCCGGAGCGCCGAGCGAGCGCGAGCGCCTCATGAAGCGTGCGAGTCGCACGCGCCTCATTGCCGAGTTGCCAGTAGATCTCGCCAATGGCGTGCTGCACGGCAATTTCGCCGTCGACGTCGCCGACTTCGGCGTAGACCGCGTGCGCCCGTTGCAACCGCTCCAGCGCATTCTGCACCTGCGCCTGTCCGCGCAGCACGCGAGACTCGAACCGGTAGAGCCGGGCGCGAAGCCTCGGCGTACCCTGCTCGCCGAGCAACTCGTATGCGGCGCCGAGGATCTCGCTCGCTTGCTCGAAGTCGCCGCGCCCGCGGGCGGCCTCGGCCTGTAGCAACGCCAAACGGGCTTGGAGGCCTGGCTCGCGCATGTCGTTGCGCGCCAAGTACTCCTGCGCGTCGACACAAATTTCGTGTGCCTCCTCGTAGCCGCCGACGTCGAGCATCAGCTCCGCTTTGGTCATCCAGATACGCAGGCGGTTCGCGTAACTCGTGGTGCGCCGAAACCACTCGTCGGCTTGCTCCAGCGCGTCAACGGCCTTTTCCCGCTCGAAGCGGCGCCAGTACACCTGTGATTGCGCGAGCCACAGCTCGCCGTGCATGCGGTTTTCGAGGTCGAAGCGCCGATCCGGTATCAGTCGGCGGCCAATCTGGAAAAGGCGCTCAATCTGGCCGAGGCTGCGGTTTTCGCGCTCGAAGTGGTGCGCAAGCGTAAGCACGTAGCGCACGGCGGACTCAAGCTCCCCCGCCTCGGAGGCGAGGTCGCGGCCGCGCTCGAGCACCCGCATCGCTTCGGGCTCGCCGAGCTCGAAAAGTACGGTCCCCTTCCAGACGGTCGCACTCGCGCGAACGTCGTCGCCGATACCGTCCAACTCGAGCGCCTCGTCGAGCAAGCGGCGTGCGTCTCGCAAGCGCCCCGCGGCAACGAACAACTCGGCGAGTGCCACTCGCACATGCCCACGCAGGAGCGTGAATCCGGATTCGTCGGCGACCTCGCGCACCTGTTTTAACAGGCGTTGCGCCTCGGTGTGGCGTGCGAATTGCCGGTACACCTCGCGCGCGGCGTTGAGCCCCAGCAGGCACTTGCCCCGCGGATGCGTCTCGGCGTCGACGCGCTCGAACAGCGACTGCATCCGCTCCACCGCCTCGCGTGGTCGCTGCGCCCGAATGTTGCGCGCCTCCATGTACTCCGTCCAGATGCGCAGCGGCACATCCGCCGAGCGCAACGGCGGCGGCTCGAGCGCCGCGGCCTGACCGGGTCCGGCCGGCGCACCACCGTGCCCGGCCAGCGCAGCCAACATCACGCAGGCAAGCGCACCGAACAGGGTCGCGCGCACCGACGCAAAGGTATCCGCTCGCAAGGAAGGCGAACCGCGTCCAGGCATGGTCGAGCACGGGGTGAACGCCCAAAAGGAAACCGCAACGAATGCCAGAATACCGCAGCGGCTCCCGCATAAAAAGGCACCCGCCCCGGAAGCCCGGAAGGGGGCACCGCCACACGCGTTGTCAATGCGCGAACGGGCGCGGCATACGGGTCAACGCCCAACGGGTGCGACGCGGAACGGGTGCGCCCCACGGGCGAAGCCCGTGGCTTATTCGGCGACGGGAATGCCGCTTGAGTCGGCGGCGGCTACGGCCATCTGCTCGGTGGTGTAGGCCCAGCCGAGCTCGCCTTCTGGGGTCACGGCAATGACGCCGATGCTTCCGTTGTGTGCGACAATCTCGTCAAAGGTGCGTGTCAGGGCGGCCTCAAGGGAGTGGCCGTCCAACATGCGCGTCGCAAGTCGACCGCAGACGTTCAAATCTATGATTTGTTCGCCGAGGCCGGTGGCGCTGATGGCGACGGCTGGGCAGGCGTAGTTTCCCGCCGGGGTGGGCGTGTCGCTGATCCGCCCGGGACGTTCGAAGCCGCGGCCGCCGGTGGCGGTCAGTGCCCAGATCTCGCCCGCTTCGTCGACGGCGACGGCGCCGACGGTGCCGCTGCGGCCGGCCCGCTTCGCTTTCCACTCCTCGGTGCGCTGCGGCGAGCGCAAGTCGTGCGCCTCCATTCCCAGTTCGCGCATCACCGCGGTTGCGCCGAGGGCGTCGAGATTGCGGTCCATCTCCTCGAAGACCTGATTGGCGACAACGGAGGCAAACAGCAGCTTGGGCACGGTGTAGACAGCGGCGAGCTTGTTACTCGCGCCGTGGGCGAGTGCTGCGGAGGTGCGCACCTCGCCGTCAGCCTGAAGCTTCGAGCCGTAGCCGGCGTTGAAGCGTTCGTCGAGTTCCATCATCATGTTGGCGTGTACCACCGCCGCCCGCGGCCCGGAAATGGCGGCACCGGCGTAGCGCGCCGGCTGTACGGGCTCACTCGGCTCAAGCCCCTCGGGCACGGCAACGCCGACTGTGTGCTCGCCAATCAACACGCGGTAGCTGTCAAGCGCCAGCGCCTTCATAAACTCGAGCCGCCGCGCATACGGCTCGCCGCTACGGTCCTTGCGTTTCGGCCCCGCCCCGCCGTGCAACAGCACCGAAGGCCGGTCGAGCATCCGCGTCTGCAGCATGTATCCGGGAGGCTCCGGCATATGGCAACAACCCAGTTCGCGTTTGGCCCATGTCGAGTTTCTAACGTTCGCCGGGATTGACCCAGTCGACGCGGTCAATGTTCGCGAAGTGATCAGATTCTTGCGAAAGAATCTCTAGCTCTTCGATCAACTCGTCGCGCGAATCCTGCGAAAGCAAGTCACGCCCCCGGTCGTCAACCGGTCGCTCAAGCAAAATCGTATGCGCTTCCGGGTACGACTCGAGACGACGGCGCAACTCTTCGACAAGGGCGATTCGAAATGGGCGCCAGTCCCCGTCATCCCCTTCCAACGACACCGTCCTTTCGTCCTCGGGAAGTTCTTGGTCGGGCAATAACAGCCGTCCGGAAATCACACCATGATCGAGCGCTTTAGTGTCGAACCGGATCAGAAAGTAATCAACCGGGTCGCGGCGGTCGACGTCGATCGGTTCCGGCGCGTCATCGTTTCCACTGGCGTCGTTTTCGTTCTCCTCGTCATTTCCGGCGGTGGTGCCATTATTGCCGTCGCCGTTTCCGGCGCCGCCGCCAGTTGCGCATGTAATGCCAAGCCCAAGAACCGCGGCAAGCAGGAGCAGAACGAGGACGATCAAAAGTACAGGTTTGGCGTACCGCCGCCGCTTCGACATTCTTTTCTTGGGAGGGGTATCGACCGTGTCGACCATTTGTCCCTGTGGGCTAGCACTCATTCTTGTCTCTCCCGTGTCTCCGCCTGGGATAACCTACGACCCCAAGTGCTAATCGTCTTCGTCCCAGGTACCTTGTATCGTTTCAAGTCGCCGTTGAACTCGGACACGTTCGACTTGTACTTCTTCTGTCTCGATCTGAGGGTGGCTCTCGAACTGCTCCATTAGATCTTGGAAACTAGACGGGCGTGCGCGGTGACGGTAGACACGTACCACGACCGCGAAGTCATCGCCCACATCCCACGATACAAGCGCAAGTAAGTCATTGGGGGACGACACACGCCGTGCATCAGGATCCGAGATCGCAACGTGTTTGTCATAATCCCAAACTAGCACGGCGCTTACGTGATCACGTTCCCGTTCTGGTGGCTGGAGACGCGTCGGCTCTTGTTCGGGCTGAACGGTGAGCTGGGCCTGGGCGAGGATGACGAGAAAGAGACCCAGGAGCAGGATCATCACGTCGATCAGCGGGAACATCCGCGACTTGAAACGCATGAGCCCCGGCTCCTTCGTCGCAGCGCAACGCCAATGTGGTGAAACGTATCGTTTCCCCGGCGCGTCACGGAAGGGCGATCAGTTCCAACACTTTTTCACAATACGAAACACCCATGTGCTCGGCCAGCACTTCCTTCAGAGATTTCGTCCGGTAGTCCTCGGCGATTCGCCTCGCGGGTCTGGCGCCCTGCACTCGCCAAGTCTCGTCAATCCTTAACGGCATTCCGTGCACGCCCACGGGATTCAACGCTTGTCCTCGCATCCGGAGTACGACCCACCGCCGAAGACGGTGGCGTGACTCGGATTCCGTCGCCCAGCGCTTCCGAAGCGGCAGAAGCGACATGCGGGACCGCCCCGGGGAGTAGGCATGAGAGCGGTCGGTTTCGCTTGCGCCGGTGGGGTGCGGTGTTATGGTCGTATTGGCCCTGGTGACACAGGCGGCAGGTCACCAACACCTCCCTTTGCCTAGTTCGGAGCCGGGAATGGCACCCCTTCATGTAATCTCTGCGGGTGAGCTTGCTCTGCAACTTGCCCTCGTACTCACTGCCGCCGCACTCGCGCTGCTCGTCTCGGGACTCGTGTTGCGCCGCAGTTCGGGTGGAATCGGCGCCGCAAACGCCGCGCGCGGCGAACTTGCGACGACGCTACTCACCACCGGCCGGCGCATCTTTTACTTCGTCGCCGTGGCGCTTACCGTCAGCATTGGCGCGCTGTTGTATGGCTTCCTTTCCGAAGGGGCCTACGACGTCCAGTTCGTATTCCAGCAGTCGAGTCCCGCGACCTCGCTCGGCTTGAAGATTGCCGGCGTCTGGGCCGGCCAGGACGGCTCCATACTTTTCTGGACGTGGATGCTTTCCCTGTACGGGGCCGCGCTCGCCTTCGCCTTGCGGCGCAATCCGACGGGGAAGGTGCCGTGGGTGCTGATGACCTTCGGGCTCGTGCAGCTTTACTTCAGTGCCAGTGTGCTGCTGCTCGACCAGAACCCGTTCAACATCATTGAGCGCACCGACCTGATTCAAATGATGCTCGCCACGGCACCGGAGGGGCTCGTGACGGGGAATCAGGTCAAAGCATGGCTCGCCACGAGCATCCACGCCGCCGACGGCCTCACCTACGGCGACTTTCTCCCCGAGGAGGTGCGCTCGCAGATTGCCGCGTTCGGCGACCGCTCGTTGCCCGAGGGGCTCGAAGCGAAGGCGCTCGCCGCGACCATCCTCGACAAGGCGCACGCCGCCGGGCACAGCGTCGTCGGCTGGGGCACGGGGATCAACCCGCTGCTGGCGAACTACTGGATCCTCATTCACCCGCCGGCGATGTACGCGGGCTACATTGGCACCGCGGTGATCTTTGCCTTCGCCATGGGTGCGCTGGTTGCCGGCGAGACCGACCGCTGGGTGCGCGAGGTGCGGCCGTGGCTGTTGTGGACGTGGTTCTTCCTTACCATTGGCAACATTCTCGGCGGGCTGTGGGCCTACGAAGAACTCGGCTGGGGCGGCTTCTGGGATTGGGATCCGGTGGAGAACGGTGCCATCCTGCCGTGGTTCGTCGCCACGGCGCTGTTGCACAGCGTGATGGTCCAGGAGCGGCGCGGCTCGCTGCGGGTCTGGAACGTGGGCCTGGCCGGTGCGGTGTTCATCACCACCATTCTCGGCACCTGGATTGTGCGTAGCGGCATGATCAACAGCGTGCACGCCTTTGCCATCAACACCGAAATCGGCTCCGCACTGCTTGTGCTGATTGGCTTGTGCACCGTCGCCATCAGCTGGGGGATTGCCATACGTTGGAATATGTTGCGCCACGCGCCGCGGGAGTTGGAGACCGCAAGTGGCCTCGTGCAGCACCGCCCGAAACGGCCCGTGGAGCGGCTCGGCTCGACGGAATTTGCCGTGCTCGGCGGCAACCTCTCGCTGACGCTGCTGACATTGCTCGTTGCCGCGCTGACGCTCGTGCCACTGTTTACGTGGCGCTTCACCGGCGAGCGCGCCGACACGCATCCGTTGTTCTTCATCACTGCGCCCTTCTTCGTGCTTACCTTTTTCTTCATGGCGCTGGGGATGGCGTATACCTGGCGCAAATTGAGTCAGGAGCAGGAAGGGGTGCGCCTTTGGTGGCCGGCGGCCATTGGGATTGTGGTCGCCTCGCTTGCGGGGCTGTTTCAGTTCCTGTTCACGCCGCTGAATTTCTCCGCGCTGCATTCGCTGATGCAATTGGGCGGCGGCTCGGCCGCGCAGTGGTTGCACGCCCTACTTGCCCCGCTGATGCCGCCGTTG
>SKZP01000307.1 GCA_007127275.1 Planctomycetota bacterium | reverse complement strand
TGCGAGCGCGAAGCGTGAGCGAGCGGCCCACACCTGGTGGCATTCGTAGCGTGCGACCCAGGCAAGGTGCCGCTCTCACGCAGTTCTGATGATGCGAGCGGGGAGGAGAGTCCCCTGAGTCTACATGCGTTCGCGCACCCGTTTGACTCGGGGGACTCTCGTCCCCCGCTCGCCTCAGAACGCATTTCTCATGCGCTGCAGTCAGTGCATATGACGCTCGCTCACGCTTCGCGCTCGTAAGTGAAGAGATTCGCGTTCGTCCGTGGCCTCCTCCCCTCTAGGTTTGCCGGTTCCGAGCGCGGCACCTCCTCGTTATGTCCGTGAATCGGGGAATCCACGGGCGTCGCTTGGCGTTTCACGTATGTATGCGCATACGATGCGGCCGCAGTATGCGTGCTCCTTCTTTTCTTCCCTCCCGCTATTGTATGGAGTTTCGCCGATGCGCTGCCTTTTGTTCAGTTCGCGCCGTTTCGAGCACGAGTTCATGGACCGTGCGGCGGCCACGTTCGATCAGACGCTCGAGCATACCGAGGTCGCACTGAATGCGCAGACGGCGAGACTGGCCGAGGGCTTCCCCGCGGTGTGCGCCTTTATCAACGACGACGTCTCGCGGCCGACGCTGGAAGAATTGCAGCGTGCCGGGGTGCGCTATGTCGCCCTACGCAGCGCCGGCTTCAACAACGTCGACGTCGAGGCAGCCGAGGAGTTGGGGATTGGCGTTGCCCGGGTGCCGGCTTACTCGCCGCATGCCGTGGCGGAGCACGCCGTGGCGCTGATGCTGACGCTCAATCGCAAGCTGCACCGCGCGGTGCACCGCGTGCGCGACGGCAACTTCGAGCTCGACGGCCTGCTCGGCTTCGACATGCACGGCAAGACCGTCGGCCTCGTCGGCACGGGCAAAATCGGCGCGGCCACCGCGAAGATCCTTGCCGGCTTCGGCTGCGCCCTGCTCGGCTACGACACGCACGAGAACCCGGCGCTGCACAAGCTCGGCCTGCGCTACGTCTCCTGCGAGGAGCTTTGTGCGGACTCGGACATCATCTCGCTGCACTGTCCGTTGACCCCGCAAACCCGGCACCTGATCAACGACGACGCCATCCAATCGATGCGCCGCGGCGTCATGCTGATCAACACGAGCCGCGGTGCCGTCGTCGACACCCGCGCGCTGATTCGCGGCTTAAAGTCGGGCCACATCGGCTCGGTCGGCCTCGACGTCTACGAGGAAGAGGGGGATCTGTTCTTCCGCGACCTTTCGAACACGGTCATGCAGGACGACATCTTCGCGCGCCTGCTCACCTTCCCCAACGTGGTAATCACCGGCCACCAAGGCTTCTTCACCCGCGAGGCCCTACAGGCCATTGCCGAGACCACCATGCGCAACCTCAGCGGCTTCGAGTACGACAACGTCCCGGCGGAGAACCAAGTGACAAGGGAACTCCTCGCCACCGCATAAGGGGAAAGTACGAGCTGCAACGGTTAAGCCGCGACTCCCAACCCGTAAGCCACATCCCACGACCCACGACCCCATGAGCGTCGCCCAAGGCGAAAATTGGCACTACCTTTCGGTTGACAGCACCGTCTCGCTGCTCGACGCGAATGCGGAGCGCGGACTTGGTCACGCTGAGGCCGAGGAGCGGCTCGCTCACTTCGGGCCCAACGAGATTACCGAGCGTCGTGGCCGGGGCCCGCTGAAGCGGTTTTTGCTGCAGTTTCATCAGCCGCTGATTTACATCCTGCTCGGCGCGACGGTGGTGACCATTCTGCTTGCCGAGTATGTCGACGCGGCGGTGATTTTCGCGGTCGTCTTGATCAACGCAATCATTGGCTTCATTCAGGAGTCGAAGGCGATCCAGGCGATCCAGGCGCTGCAAAAGAGCCTTGCGCAGTACGCGACGGTGATCCGTTCCGGCAAGTCGCAGCGCCTTTCGGTGGACAAGCTCGTGCCCGGCGACATTGTCGAGCTGGCCGCGGGGGACCGTGTGCCGGCGGATATGCGGCTGATCCGGGTGCATGAACTGCAAACGGACGAGTCGGCGCTGACCGGCGAGTCGGTGCCGGTGCAGAAGGACCCGGCCGAGCTTGACGTGCACACCGACCTCGGCGACCGCAAGAACATGAGCTTCAGCTCCTCGCTCGTCACTCGCGGTGCGGCCCGCGGCGTCGTCGTGGCGACCGGCGACAACACCGAGTTGGGGCGCATTGCGGAGATGGTCTCGCGGGCCGAGCAGTTGGAGACGCCGTTGACGCGGCGCATCCGCGAGTTCAGCCACATCCTGCTCGTCGCCATTCTCACGCTGGCCGCGCTTGCGTTTCTCATTGGGCTTATGCGTGGCGAGGCCCCCGCCGACATGTTCCTCGCGGCAACCGCGCTCGCCGTCGGCATGATCCCCGAGGGGTTGCCGGCGGTGGTGACGATCATCCTGGCGATCGGCGTCTCCCGCATGGCGCGGCGCCGGGCGATTGTGCGCACGCTCCCGTCGGTGGAGACACTCGGCAGCACGACGGTGATCTGCTCCGACAAGACCGGCACATTAACGCAAAACCAGATGACCGTGCTGCACGTGCTCGCCGGCG
>SKZP01000542.1 GCA_007127275.1 Planctomycetota bacterium | reverse complement strand
CTGTGCCGACTGATACAGCGAGCGCTGCGTCAGCACCGAAAACTCCTCCGGCACGAACAGCGGATCCTCGTCGTCGCTGGCAAGGGCCGCGTGCATCTCCGCGGTGCGGCGACCCAAGAGCGCCATCAACGGCAGCCACGGCCCAATGAACTCCATGGCCAGGTCCGGCAACTCCTGCTGCGAGCGTGCAAGCAACGAGCCGCGCCGCGGCGGCAACTCCTTGGGCGAGCGGTCGCAGGCCAGCGCATTTTCGTAGAAGCGCTCCACGAAGTCGAGCGTCCAGTTCCAGGCGTCACCACGGTTCTCGACGAAGCCTTGCAGCACACCAAGCGTCGAGCGCTCCCCGCCGGCGGGCTGGAAAAACAGCGCGCCCAAGGCCGGCGGCACGTGCCGGAACTCGGTACGCTCGGTGAGGAAGTGACCAATTTCGAGGTCAGGATTCACCCCCGGCTCGAGCAAGCGGTAGAGCTTGAGCATGCTGCGCTCATTGACAATCACCGAGGAGTTCGTCTGCTCGGCACCGACGAGTCGCATCTCGAACGGCTCGTCGGGGGTGCGCTGTGCTTCGAGATGCCCCCACGCCTCGGGCAGCCGGTACGACGAGGTCTCAACGTTGCCGGTAATGCCTGGAAAGACGTAACGGTTCTCAATGCCGTGTACAAGCGCCTCAATGAAGGCCGGCGAGACCGTGGCGTCGTAAAGCACTCCGTCCTCGGCTTGGCCGTCCTCGCCGTGGCCGAGCGTGGCGGGGACAATCTCGAGCTTTGCAATGCGTGCGCGGCTGTGCTCCTCCTCGAGCCACGTCATCGCCTCACCGGTCGCAAAAGCCAGAGGCACAATGTAGGTCTCCGCCTCCCCCTCGGCAAACTCGACACGCACGAAGCAGATGCACGCGGGGCCTGCCGACGTTTGCAACTGCGTCGTCTCGGTGACCTGGAAGCGCTTCACGCGGCGGCCCTTGGAGCGGTACCAGCGCCGGTGCAGCATCCACTCGCCGACGAGCGAGGCAAGCCGGTTGAGCCCGAGCCCCGTGAGCAGCCGCTCCCAGTTTTCCTCGACCACTGCCGTGGGCAGTTCCGCCTCGTCGCGACGCTTGACCTCCACCTCGGCCGGCTCGAGCAGGAACCAGTAGAAGCCGTATGGCCCCAGCGTCAGTGTATACGGCCGCTCCGCGTCGAACGGCGGAAACACGGTATGGCCCATCATCTCCACCGGCACAAACCCCTCGAGTTCCTCGACATCAAGCTCCACGTATTGCGCGACGCGGGAAAGGTTCGCGACCACGAGCACCTGCTCCTCGCCATAACGGCGCACAAAGGCAAGCACTTTCATGTTGTCCGGGTCGAGGAACGTCAGGTCGCCGCGGCCGAATACCTGGTGCTGCTTGCGCAGCGCAATCATCCGCTTCGTCCACCACAACTGCGACGTCGGGTTGGCCTGTTGCGTCTCGACGTTGACCGCTTCGTAATGAAACTCGGGGTCAATGATCACCGGCAGATACAACTTTTGCGGGTTCGAACGGGAGAAGCCGGCGTTGCGGTCGCTCGACCACTGCATGGGCGTGCGCACGCCGTCGCGGTCACCGAGGTAGATGTTGTCCCCCATGCCAATCTCGTCGCCGTAGTAAAGCACCGGCGTGCCCGGCATGGAAAAGAGCAACCCGTTCATCAATTCAATCTTGCTGCGCAGCCTCAACAGCGGCGCGAGCCGGCGGCGGATGCCGAGGTTGATGCGCGCCTGCGGATCCTCGGCGTAGACGCGGTACATGTAGTCACGGTCTTCGTCGGTGACCATCTCCAGCGTCAGCTCGTCGTGGTTGCGCAGAAAGATCGCCCACTGGCACGCATCCGGCAACTCCGGCGTCTGGCGCATGATGTCGACAATGGGGAAACGGTCCTCCATCTGCACCGACATGAACATCCGCGGCATCAGCGGAAAGTGAAAGTTCATGTGGCACTCGTCGCCGTCGCCGAAGTAGAGGACCGCATCCTCGGGCCACTGATTCGCCTCGGCAAGCAGCATGCGGTTGCGAAATCTCGCGTCGATGTGGGCGCGCAGTTTCTTCAGGAACGCATGTGTCTCCGGCAGGTTCTCGCAGTTGGTCCCCTCGCGCTGATACAGATACGGAATGGCGTCGAGGCGCATCCCGTCCACACCGAGGTTGAACCAGAAGTCGACGACGCCGAGTACGGCCTCGTGCACCTCGGGGTTGTCGTAGTTGAGGTCGGGCTGGTGGTGGTAGAAGCGGTGCCAGTAATACTGCTTGGCGACGGGGTCCCAGGCCCAGTTCGAGGTCTCGAAATCCTTGAAGATGATGCGGGCGTCACGGTAGTGCGTCGCATCGTCGCTCCAGACGTAGTAATTGCGCCAGCGGCTGCCCGGCGGGGACTTGCGCGCCCGCTGAAACCAGGCGTGCTCGTTGGAGGTGTGGTTGATGACGAGTTCGGTTATTACCCGCAGGCCGCGGGTGTGCGCTTCCTTGAGAAAACTTTGAAAGTCTTCGAGGTTGCCGTACGCGGGGTTGATGCTCGTGTAGTCGGCAATGTCGTAGCCACCGTCGCGCAGCGGCGACGGTG
>SKZP01000351.1 GCA_007127275.1 Planctomycetota bacterium | reverse complement strand
ATACGCCGGGAAGGCGCGCTGCCTGCCCAGTTCGCGCGCTACGGTCTCGGCAAGCTCTTCGAGAAACGGGTAGGCGGCATTGTCAAAAATGGCATGTACGGCGTCGAGGCGCAGTGCATCCACATGAAACTCGCCGAGCCACTGCAGGGCATTTGCAAGAAAGAACGTGCGTACCTCTTCGCAGTGGGCGTGGTCGAAGTTGAGCGCGTCCCCCCACGGTGTGCGGTAGGCGTCGATGAAGTACGGGCCGAACTCGCGCAGGTAGTTCCCTTCCGGGCCTAGGTGGTTGTAGACGACGTCGAGCACCACCGCGAGGCCATGCTCGTGGCAGGCGTCGACGAAACGCTTCAGCGCCGCCGGCCCGCCGTAGGCGGTGTGCGTCGCGAACAGGTTCACGCCGTCGTAGCCCCAGTTGCGCCGCCCGGGGAAGTGCGCCACCGGCATCAACTCCACGGCGGTCACGCCAAGTTCGACGAGATACGGCAGATGCTGCGCAGCGGCGTCGAGCGTTCCCGCGTCCGTGAACGTGCCGAGGTGCAACTCGTAAATCACGTACTCCTCGAGCGGAACACCTCGCCACGCGTCGTCTTGCCACGCATGCGCATGTAGCGGCACCACCTCGCTCGCGCCGTGCACCCCCTCGGGCTGCAGCCGACTCGCCGGGTCGGGGCGGCGGCGCGAGGCATCCTCGTTCAGTTGGAACAGGTAGCGCGTACCGGCCGTCACCCCGTCCACCTCGGCGCCGTAGTAGCCCCGCTCGTCCAACGCGTCGAGCTCGACTAGCCGCGCGTCTTTCCCGTGCGCATCCTTCCCGGGCTCGCAAAGCGCGACCTCGACGCGCGAGGCAAACGGCGCCCATACCACGAAGGAGCAACGTTGGTCCGCGTCCTCGAGTAGGCGCGCCCCCAAGCGGGAAAGATACGGATGATGCATGGTCGTTTCGGAACACATGACGAGACCAGGCCCCTTTTTCACGAGACGCACGCGGCATCGACGCACGCGGCATCCATGTGCGCCCACAGCATACTGCCGCAGTAGCCCCAGCGAAACGCGACGCTCGCGTCCTTCTGTTCCCCAAGAGGCGAGCGCAGGCGGTGAACCGAATGCCGTTTAGCTCTTGATTCTGCGGCGAACGCAGGGCGCAAGCCCTGCGAGGTGAACCCGCATGGATTCGTGCTTCGCCTCGCAGGGCTCACGCCCTGCGCTCGCCTTTTTCGTGAACACTTAACGGCATTCGGTGGTGAACCGCAACGGTGCGCCGGCTGTGTCCGCGTGTGTTCGCGCTTTGCGCAGCCGTTCGACTCTGATACTGTGCAGCGCGACAGCGCGAGGCGTCTTGACCGAGACATGAGGACCAATGGCCGCTTTGACAACAATTGGAAAACGGAGTTGGCTGCGCACGGCGACCGCCGCGGTGATGATTTTGGTGTGCGCGGTGGCCCTCGGCGTTGGCTTCGTTGCGCAGGCACAGCAGCCACGGGAACGGGGTGGCGAACGTTCGCGCTCCGCGGAGCCTCGCGAGGAACGGGCGCCGTTGCCCGAAGGGTCGGTGACGTTGCGCTACCGTTTCGACGAGCAAGCGGAGCCCGAGCGCTTTCGTCTCGTCGAGGAGGCACGGGAGACGACCGAGGACCGCGGGCGCGAAATGACGCAGCAGCGGCGGACCGAGTTGATCTACACGCAGCGCATCGAGGAAGTCGACGAGGCAAAGGAAACCGCCTGGCTCGCCCTCACCTACGAGCGCATCCGCTACCGGCAACAATCTACCCTCAACCCCACGCCGCTGAGCTTCGACTCGGCCGCGGGAGAGCCGCCGCTCGACCCGGCGCTGCGACCATATGCGCATCTTGCCGGCCAGACGGTGCGCATCCGACTGGGCAGCGACGGCGTGGTTCACGCGGTGGAGGGCTACAGCGAGTTGCTCGACGAGATCTTCGCTGAGTTGGAGGAAAAGCCGTTTGCGCACCTGCGACAGTTGCTCGAGCAGCAGTTTTCCAACGAAGCAATGCGTGCGTCGCTGACGCGTTTGTACGCGGTGCTTCCGAGTCGGCCGGTCGAGCCAGGAGACTACTGGGAGCAACAACTCGAGCAACCGGTCGCCTTCGCCGGCACACTGCATTCGCAAACGCGGTACACGCTACGCCGGTTCGAACATGATGAAGGCGGCCGTGCCGTAGCCGTGCTGGGAATTGAAACCGAGTACCACCAGCGCCGTGGCGAGGAGGACGAGCGCCAAACCTTGGAAGTGGTCCCCGGCGTTGCCGGCAATGCGACACTGGAAGACGGCAGCATGCGCGGCAGCGTGCGCCTCGACCTTGCTACCGGCCATGTCACAGCGAGCGAACTTGAGCAAAACATGGCGTTGCACTTCAACGCCGAAGACACCGCTCACCGCGGTGCTGTGGTCGACGTTCGCTCCACGACCGAGGCAACCATTCGGCTCGAGCGCCTTGCCGAGTAAACGACCCTCTGAGCAATGGCGAGCCCAGGGCGCAAGCCCTGCGAGGCGAACCCGCATGGTTGCGTGCTTCGCCACGCAGGGCTTGCGCCTTTCGCTTGCCTTGTTTCCTCGAGGTGACT
>SKZP01000679.1 GCA_007127275.1 Planctomycetota bacterium | reverse complement strand
TCTCGAACCGAACGGCCTAATCTTTGGGCCGCCGTGGACCGGCGACTACGAGGTCCGCGAACGCTCGTGATTCGTCGTCGAGCAGCTGCCTTGCGCCCTGGATTTCCCCCACGTGATGGGGTCCTTCGGCGCCTTCCTTCCCTCTCCCCGGCGCGACGGTTCACCCGTCAGCAGCCGGACGGTTTTCTCCGAAACGTTGCGAACCTACGGGTTCTCGCTTTGCTTAACGGACGAGGACACCCCGGCCCCGCAATCCATGAGGCTGTTATGAAACTCTTTGAGCGTCCCGAAAAGAACATGAGGAGGCCTGTGCGTCGCGGCCACGCGACGCGGCCATACGGCATTTTGTTCGTCGCGGCGGTGACGCTGCTTGCCGTTGCCGCGTCTGAGTCTTACGCGCAGTCGAGTTGGGATCAGCGCCTCACGCAGGACTCGCGCCAGCGCATTGACGAAGTCAGTGAACGTCAATACGGCGAGGACGGCACGGTGCGCCGCTCCGGGCAGGACCAGAGCCCCGGATACAACTATCCCGGCTACTTTTCCTTCTACGGCTGGTATGGCGAGATTGATCCGACCGACTCGCCCGGCCAAAACGCTTGGGGGGGCGGCTTTCGCTTCGCGTGGCAAGGCCAGGTGCGCGTGCTCGTCAGCATGGACGGCGGCACCTTCACCGACCGCAGCTTCCTCGACGCGCAGTTCGCCCGCATTTTCCCGCTCGGCGTCGAGGCGGATTTGCACCTAGCCTTCAGCGACGACGTCGGCATCAGCTTCGTCGGCGGCCTGCAAATCGGCATGAGCATGATCAACTTCGACCTCAAGTCGATCAAGTACATCCAGATCTTCGCCGGCTTTGACGCGTTCGTCGGTCTGCGGATCCACCTCGGTCCCGTGTTTCTCGGCGCCGACTTCATGATTGGCCCACAATTCTTCATTCACCAGTGGGACTACGACGACGAAGAGGGCCAAACCTTCCCGCCGACCCCTCCGACCGAAAACCGCATCTGGGTGGGCGGCAACCTCTATCTAGGATTCACATTCCGCTAGATGCCGGCGGAAACCCTTGTTTGGCCGCGAGGCAGTGCCGAGTGCGACCGTTGCACCAAAGCGAGGCCGTGATTCAACGGGCCCGCTCAGCACTGTCTCGCGGCCAAACACGTTGAGGCCATCACGCTTGCATTCGTAGATAGCCCTGCGGGCAAAGCCCACGGGCTGCGGCCTGTGGGTCGCTCGGTCTTGTCTCGTTTGTGCAAACGTTTCCCTTCTCGAGCGGCACCGCCAGTTCGTCACTCGTCATTTCTCGACTGTCCCGGTATACTGGTCGGCGGAGGCTATGCACCGGGCCTTGCCTCCCCCTGCCCATGTGCTTCGCTCCAACCCGGGAGACATTCATGTTCAGGATTTCGCGCCGTTACTTTCTGCGCATGGCTGGAACCGCCGCCGCCGCCGCCGTCACCTTGACACCGGTTGGCTCGCTCGTCTTCGGTGAGGAGGCGGGGGACAATGCGGGGGAACTCGACGAGTCGAAGCTGCCCGAGGTGCGGCGTAACAAAACGCTCGTGCTGCTGTTCCTGCGCGGCGGCATGGACGGGCTCAACCTCGTGGTCCCCTTCGGGGATCCGCACTACGCCGACTTGCGCCCGGGGCTGCGGCTGTTGTCGCCGGCGCGTCGCAACCCGGGGCCGGCGAACTGCCTCGACCTCGACGGCTTCTACGGACTGCACCCGGCGGCGGAGCAACTCAAGGAGATCTTCCACCAAGGCCTGATGACCATTCTGCCCGCCGTGGGCAGCCCCGCGAACAACCGCTCCCACTTTACCCAGCAAGACCGCTGGGAAACCGGCTACCTCGGCAACACCACCGGCGCCGACGGCTGGCTCAACCGGCACCTGCAATCCACCCGCGGCCACGGTGTGTTGCGTGCCGTCCACGTCGGCTCGGCGATGCCGCGGATTCTGCGGGGTGAGGCGCCAGTGACGGTGATGCGCAACATCCGTGACCTCGCGTACCAGAACCGCTTCGGCGACGCCGAGCGGATTCAGCGCCAACTCGAGCAACTCTACGGCGACCGCATGAACGGCAACCAGCGTCGCGAAGCCGCCGAGGGGGCTCGCGAGGCCGTCGAGGGAGCAAGCCGCGAAACGCTCGAAGGGCTACGCGCGCTCGAGTCGCTCGCCCGTACCGAGTACCAGCCGGGCGAGGAGGCAAACTACCCGGACACAAATCTCGCGGCGCAGTTCCAGACGGTTGCGCAGATGGTCAAGGCGGAGATTGGCCTCGAAGTTGCGCAGATCGACGTCGGCGGCTGGGACACGCACCGCAACCAGGGAACCGAAGGGGGCGGGACTTTCGCCGAGCGGGTGCGCTTGGTCAGCGACGCCACCGCAGCGTTCATGCGCGACCTCGGCGAGAAGCGCGAGGATGTGGTCGTGCTGACGCTGACCGAGTTTGGCCGCACCGCGCGCGAAAACGGCTCGGTCGGCACCGATCACGGCCACGCCTCGGCGATGCTGGCGATTGGCGGCGCGATCTCCGCGGCAAACAGCGGCGGCAAGATTCTGGGCCACTGGCCCGGCCTTGGCCC
>SKZP01000553.1 GCA_007127275.1 Planctomycetota bacterium | reverse complement strand
CCTTTGCCGGGCGCAGGTGTACGCGTATGAGGAGCGCGTCGACGAAGCGCTTCGTGACTTTGACCGCGCCGCCGAGCTGCACCTGCACGCTTCCGAGCTATACACTGGCCGCGGCATGGTGCGCCTGCACAACGGTGATCTCACCGGCGCGGTCGCCGATTACGAGCAAGCGACGAAGATTGAGCCGGAAAACTGGCGCACGTGGGCGGGCGTTGCTGCGGCGTACCTCTTGAGTGGTCAGCTCGACGCCGCCCAAGATGCGTACTCGGAGGCCGCGCGACGTTGCCCCTCTGACGAGGAGGACGAACTGCAAACCACGCGCATGATCCTCGACCAGGTGACGGGCGGCGGCGGTGGATGACGGGGCTACGGAGCCGTGGACGAACAACTCGGAAGATGAGCGACCAAGCACGAATTCGTGCGTGGGACGTCTACGACGGATGTGCATCACCCATTGCAGGGGAAGGTTTCTGCCGCCTTCTCAGCTCATGCGAAAGCGACGAGCAAGGTAGGTGGCGGGCAGGATCCAGAGCGCGACCACGCCGACGGCGAGGGGCCATGCGAAGCCGGTGATCAGGCCGAGCAGCAGTGCGTCGAGTAGGGCAATCAGCAGGATCATTCGCGGCACCAGCCGTACTGCCCAGGGGTAGCGACCCTCGAGCTTCGCGACGACCGAGATGGAAAGCACCCAAAGCGCCAGGGCGCCCGGTAGCAGCCATGCCTCCCAATGGGTGCTCAGCAATTCCTGCGTCGCTGCGCCGGCAACAATGGCGAAGCCGGTTAGTGCGTTCGCGGCGCGAGACAGGCCCATCAAGGGTAGTCCGAACGTGGGCACCGGTTTGTGGGAAACATTGTAGAGCGCGATCAAGCCGACGAGCGCAGCCGCCACGACCAGCGGTGTCGTACCGTATGCCGCGGCAATGGCCAGAGCAGCGGTAAGCGGCAGCACGGTGAGCGCCGTGGCGAGCCAGACCGGGACGCGTCCTGAGGGCAATGGCCGCTCCGGGCGGTGCACGGCGTCGTGGCGGCGGTCCACGAGGTCGTTCATGGTCACGCCGCCCATGTACGCGAGGAAGCCGGCAAGCCCGGCCGCGACGAGTGCCACCACGGCCGTTGCCTCGCCGGGCTCGCCGCCAAGCAGCCAAAGGGCGACGAAGCCGCCAGCGAGCGCGTCCGGCACGGCGGTAAAGCAGTTCGGCAGTCGGATCAGTTGTAGCACCGCCTGCCACCGCGACGCCTGGCGCGGCAGCGCCGGTGCGCCGGCAGACGCGGCCGGAGGTGCAACTTCGTAGAATTCGCTCGTCACAGGCAAGACGCGGTGCAAAAAGCCGGCGGATTTGTCGACGCCCTCTAGGACACCAACGCAGGACTTCTACGTAGCCCCACTGGGGAAGCGACAAAGAAACGTAGCAATCCGGCGTTGTATTTTTAGTTCGGCACCTGATTGACGTGGCCGCAGGCCTTGCAGGTGCGTAGCTCGTCGGAGGCGTAGTAGCGCTCAATCACCGGCTTGAGTTGCTTGCCGAGGTCGGTGCAGTGGAAGAACTCTTCGTAGACGACCTCGCGGCAGTTGTCGCAGTACCAGCGCAGACCGTCTTGTTCGTCCGGCTTGCGGTCGCGCTCAATCACGAGGCCGACCGTGCCTTCCGGGCGCTGCGGGCTGTGTGGCACATTGCCGGGCAGCAGAAAGATCTCGCCTTCCTTGATTGGGACGTCCTCGAACTTGCCGTCGTTGACAATCTTGAGGGTGATGTCCCCTTCGAGTTGGAAGAAAAACTCTTCCCCTTCGTTGAGGTGGTAGTCCTTGCGCATGTTCGGGCCGCCGACGACCATCACTTTGAAGTCGCCTTCGTTGTAGATCATTTTGTTGCCGACCGGCGGCCTGAGCACGTCCCGGTTTTCGTTGATCCACTTCATCAGGTTGAGTGTCGTCGTCGACGTGGCGGGCATGAGCGACCCTCCTGTTTCGTCAGCTACGCGGGGCACGGATCGATTCGGAACGAACACGTACATGATACCATACGCAGTGGTGGGGCGCGAAGGCGGTAGCTCCAAGTCGGAACGCGACGAACCCTACCGAGACGCGCTCGTTTCCAAAGATGGATGCCAGCCGCGCCAGGCGCCCGAGCAGACCGAAATCAATCACCGACGACGCATAAGGAAAAGTCGAAATGTCTACCCGCTCCCTTACGGTGACGCTGATCTTCAGTGCGCTGCTGTTCGTCGGCATGCTCACCTACCTGTTCGTGCTGCGGGAACGTCCGGACTCTGCGCCTTCCTCGACCGCGGGCGAGTCGGAGGTGCCTGAGCGTCACGAAACCGGCACGGGCGCCGCCGCGCACGGTGATGGTGGTGCAGGTGAGGAACAAGATACCGACGGTGAACGCGAGGAAGAGGATGCCAATGGTGAAGCGGATGAACGAGACACCGACGCCGACGGGGAGCCGGGCGAGTTACCGCCTTTGACGCTGGAGGGCTACGACCCGCCGACGATTCGGGGAGAGCCGCTCGGCAATCCCATGGAACCGCTCGCGCCCGAGGTGGTGCGTCAGGTTCAGGAGATGGCGCAACAGCTTGGAGAT
>SKZP01000583.1 GCA_007127275.1 Planctomycetota bacterium | reverse complement strand
TGGCAATACGACGGTTCTACAACTTAAAAATGAACGGGACCCTTTCTTGCCGACGGATCCGCCGCGCCTGCGAAACATGAAGGGGTGGCTTGGAAGGCGGAAGCGCACCCAAGAAGTGGCGAGCCGGCACCGCACCCGTCGTATTTTGGGGGCATGCACAATCTGGCAGCGGAAAGGAAAACTGATTTGGTTTGTCGGAGCCAATCTGCTAGATTTCGGTGATAGTTCACCCCCTCTCCCCTCGTTTTTCTCGCGACCCATGGTTGCCGGCCACGGTGGCAATGGTCGCACGGGACGGCTCGGTGCACCGCGGTCGCCTGCGGACTGGGCCGGGGATCGGTCTCACCCCTAAAGAGGTCGTTAATGATGCGGATGGGACAGCGAACGCGCAACGGCTGGAGTGGCGCCCTCTCTGCGGTACTTGTAGCGGGTGTCTGGATGGGCTGCCAAGGGCCGCAAGCGCACGAGCAAGTCGAGGAGACCGAGCCGAGTGCCCCGCAGGAGACATGGCTGCATTCGGTCGACCAAGAGGATGACATCAATCTCTCGACGCGCCCGGTGGACGAGGCGGACGTTCTCGACGGAGAACGCTCGGCGCCCCGACCGGCTCAAACCGGTGAGGCCGGCAACCTTGACCGCATTGCGGACGAGGCCCGGATGGGCGAGCAGCAAAAACAGGCGGCCTTTCGGCATTACATGCGCAATGGCCGGGAAATGCGTCACCGCGGCCGGCTCACCGAAGCGCTGCGCAACTTCGAGGAAGCGGTGCAGCTGAATCCGAACAACCAAGAGGCGCAGCAGATGCTCGCGCAAACCCGCTCGCTGCTTGGGCGGGAAGGCGGCCGCGCCTTCGCCGACTTCCAGGCGGCGCAGCAGCGGGAACGCGGCCAGGTCTCCGAGGCGCTCGCCCAGATTCGGCAAAAGTTCGCCGAAGCGCAGGATCTGTTCGCCGACCACCAGTACCGTGCCGCCCAACGTCGCTTGCGGGAGGCGAGCGACATCACCCGTTGGTTGCGCGGCCGCGTCGACACCAGCGCCGAGGAAGCCCAGATTCGCGGCCTGCTCACGCAAGCTGAGGAGCGTGCCCGGCAACAACAGCAAGAGGACCAGCGCCACGCCACCGAACTCGTTCGCCAGATTCGCGAGGTGGAGAAGGCGAACCAGGTGCAGCAGTTCCGCCAAGAGATTCAGAGGCTCTTCGAGGCGGCCAAGGCCCAGTTCGACCGCGCCGAGTACGACGAGTGCATCATCACCCTCAACAAGATTCTCTGGAAGGATCCGTACAACGAAGAGGTGATTCGCCTGCGCGAGTACTGCCGCAACCTCAAGTATCAGCGCCAGTCCGAGCACTTGAAGCGCGAGATGGCACATGCCTGGCAAGTGACGCTCGCCGAGATTCAGGAGTCGGCGATTCCCTTTGTTGGCACCGCCTACGAGGCGGAGTTGCCGCCGCCGGAACGCTGGCGCGAAATCGAGCAACGCCGGATCCGCGTGCTCGACCGGCAGACCACCCGCGAGGAGCCGGAGGTGATTCGGTTGCGCGAGCAGTTGCGTAACACCACGGTCCCCTTGTACTACCCGCAAAACGCACTCCGCGACGTCGCGTCCGACCTGATGGACCGCTCCGGCGTCAACATCCGCTTGAGTTCCGAGGTCGCCGCCCGCCCGGAAGAGGACACCCGCGTACGGATCACCGAGACCATTAGCCTGCGACTCTCGGATGCGCTCGACTACATCACCGACGAGGTGCCCGACACCGACTGGTACATTGCCCACGGCACGGTCATCATCGGCTCGGAGGATCAAGCGGCCGGCCACGGCCTCGTGCGTCGCAGCTTCAACGTCGCCGACCTGCTGAGTGGCTTTACGCCGTTCCCCGGGGACCGGCTGCGCATCGGCGGCGAATGGGAGGAGCCGCCCGACGTCCCCGACATGCAGAACATCGACCTTTTCGACCTCGTCGACTTGATCCAGGAAGTGATTCGGCCGGGTAGCTGGGGGGATGCCGGCGTACGCATTGAGGACAGCGACGTGCTCAATACGATCTTCGTGCGCCACCGCCCCGAGGTGATCAACGAGATCGCCCAGATGCTCGACGACCTGCGCCAGAGCCGCGGACTGATGGTCACCGTCGAGGTCCGCTTCGTCGAAGTGCAAGACAACTTCCTCGAAGAAATCGGCATCGACTACCGCGGGGGCGGCGGCGTTCCCACCGGAGCCGTCGGCCCGAACTTGACCTCGGCGCCGCTCGACGACTTCCAATTCGGCCTGCAGTTCGTCGGCGTGGGTAGCGAAACGCTCACCATCGGCCGTGACGTCAGTTCCGGTATCTACTGGGCGAACGCCCCGGATAGCGAAGTGCGCGCCCGCGTCGAGAACATGTTCGACCAGGCCATTGGCGACCCGGAAATCATGACCCGCTCCGGCGGCGCGACGTTCGAATTCGCCTTCCTCGACGAGGTGCAGCTCAATGCCGTGCTGCGCGCGGTAAAGAAGCGCGAACGAGTCAACCTCGTCACCGCGCCGAAGCTCACCTGCTTCAACACGCAGATGGCCAACATCACCGTGCGCAACCAAGTCGCCT
>SKZP01000562.1 GCA_007127275.1 Planctomycetota bacterium | reverse complement strand
CACGGCGTAGGCGCCGCCGACCGGAGAACTCTCCCAAACGCCATGGTCGTCCGTGATCCCGGCTTCGCTGTAGCGCGCCATGTAGGGAGGCTCGTGGCCGCTTGCCCAGACCCGTGCATTCGCAACCGGCTCGCCCTCTTCGGTCTCCACGTAGACGCGATAACGTGTTCCCCGGTTGAAGTTCACATTGCCAAGGTCCAGCGGCTCGTGCTCCGAGAGCGCCAGGTAGGAACGATTCAGCGGATGGTAGCCGCGCACCCATATTTGCCCGGCAACGGCTTCGAGTGGCACGTTCGTCCAACGCAACATACCGTCGTCGTCCAGATGCAACTCCGACGTGTGCGACATCTGCCGCTCCTCCCGGTCTTCGTAGAGGTAGAGTTGCGCTTGCCTGCCGATCGTTTCGGCGTCCGCATCTGCGAGTATCGGCTCACCGGTGTCCGCGTCCAAGGGCCGCACGGTCAGGACGACGGCTCCGCGAAGCACAACGGTGATTTCATGGTCGCGACCATTGACGACGAGAAATCGCTGCACGATACGTTGCCGCCCGGGGGCTTCGACGACGATCAGGCCGCGCGAACGGTGGACGGTCTCGAACGTGACGCGGCCCTGCGAGTCGGTGGTCTTGCTCCGTTGAAGCGGCAAACGGCTTTGTATCGTCTCGAGTCGCCACCGAGTCAACCCGCGGCCGAGGTGAACGGATACGCTCGCGTTGGCAACCGGCTCGCGCTCGGGGTCGTGCACGGTGAAAAGAAGCCGGGCACTCGCTTCGAGCGTAACCTCGACATCTCGGGTGGTCCTGCCGCTTTCGACCTCGATGTCGTGCACGACTTGTCTTGCGTAGCGCTCGGCGAGTACGGTGATGCTTTGCGCGCCCAGGGCAACGCCCTCCAGGCGAAAGCGGCCGTCCTCGTCCGTGGTTGCGCGGGGCCCGTCGACATCTAGCGTGTTGAGGGTAATGCGCGCGCCGTCGTCAAGGGTGACTTGCGCAGCGGTCGCACCGTAGTGCACGGTCGCGCCGGCGACCGGTTCACCGGCTTCGTTCGTGACGCGCCCTTCGATCGCCCCGCCAATCGGTACAACGATGTCGCCGACATCGAACGGCTCCGCGGCGACGCGGTCCACGGCTTGTCCAGCAAACGCGAACGTCGCGACAAACTCGTGTGGCACATCCGCCGAGGCAACCGCGAACGGACTCGGTGGATGGGCGACGATCCAATGCGCCTCGTCGCGCACGCGTCGCGTGATCACCAGGCGAAACGTGCCATCCTCGCGGCTATACGCTTGGTTGGCCTCGCCCGCTCCGAATGCCACCGCCGGTCGCACCAGAACGTCGGCGGCCCGATCCGCGAAGCGGTTTCGATGCAGCGAGAGGCGGGCATTCGCCACCGGATTCCCCTCGTCGTCGAGGATTCGACCGACAAGCACCGCTGCTTCGCCGGCCTCACGATCCGGTCCCGCGGGTGATTGCGCAGGATCCGGAGCACTCGCTTCCGTGCCCTCATCCGGCGCCTCCCACTCTCGCGGCTGGGGCGGCTGCTGCGGCGGCGCTGGCGTGGCGGCTGGATCCGGCGACGGTTCCCGCGCCTCCCGCGCCTCCCGCGCCTCATCATTCCCTGCGGATGCGGCGGCAGCGCTCGGCGCGTCGGCCGTGGAGTTCTCCGCCAAAATCATCCAACTGACGAGCGCCGCGCCAAGCAAGAGCAACAGGGTAACGACAAGCGTGAGCAGCACCGGCGTGCTACGCCTGGAAAGAGTCGGCATATTTCTCATGGGGAGCGGCACCGAGGAAGGGAGTCTACACCGTCAACCAGCCGGTCGGCGAAGTGTCGTACACATGCTAGAACGAATTCCCTCGCAAGTAGTTGAGCCAAAAAGCTTGTCATCTGAAACGTGCAGAGCTGCAGACGGTGCCGGACAAATTATGGTTGCGTTGGCGCGGGAAACTTGAAACCTCTTGCCGCAAATCAGATTCTCTTCTGCGCTTTGCAGCGTACCTCGTGTTGTTGCACCCCGCCTTGCGAGCGCTTCACGTTCGCCGGTATCCACACCCTTGTTGAGGAGAAGTCGTCATGGTCATGGGAGCCACCCCGCAGAAGTGCCAGTTGGTCGTCATCGGTGCCGGCCCCGGCGGATACGTCGCGGCGATCCGGGCGGCCGACCTCGGACTCGACACGGTACTCGTCGAGGCTCGCGAACAGCGCGGCGGCGTCTGCCTGATCGAGGGGTGCATCCCGTCGAAGACGCTGATCAACGCCGTCGAAGCGGCCGACAACGCGAGGGACGCGGCGCAAATGGGCGTCAAGGTCAGCGGTGTGGAGATTGACCTCGACGGACTGCGCGGCTGGACCGACCAGGTGGTCACCACGCTGACCGGTGGGGTCGACCAACTGCTCAAGTCGCGCAGCGTCGACGTGGTGAAGGGCAAGGCCACCTTCAAGAGCAACAAGGAACTCGCGCTGACCGACTCCGCCGTGCCCGGCGTGCAGTTCGAGCACTGCATCATTGCCACCGGCAGCCGTGTGCGCGAGTTGCCGTTCATGCGCGAGGTCGAGGGGATCTGGAGCAGTGTCGAGGCGCTGAAGGT
>SKZP01000289.1 GCA_007127275.1 Planctomycetota bacterium | reverse complement strand
TGCAGAGCCGGGCAATGGCCCGTTGGCTCGGGTTGATCGGATTGCGCTCGAGAACGCGAAAGACCTTCGGAAAATCCTCGCCGAGCACCGCGGCGAAGCTTTCGAGGATCTCCTCGGGGCGCCGGTCAATGTCGTGAAACACCATCTCCGGCAACTCGACCGGCGCGGCGGTAAACACGGCCCGCAGGATTTCCTTGGTCAGGGTCCACCACGACGGCGCGAGCGTCGGCGGTCCCATGGAAACGCCGGCCCCGCAAAACAACACGGCCGGCCCTTCCTTGAAGGCGCCGGCGACTTGGCCCTCGGGAGCCGGCAACGTACCCGGGCGCACGACAATCTCGCCGTCCTGCAGCACAAGTTTCGTTCCACACGCGGGACAACTGCCGCGCCGAAACTTTGCCGGATCAATCCGCAAGCGCCGCCGGCAAGCGACACAACGAAAGGGTTGAGCCATTGCACCTCTCCATCCACGTCATGCAGCAAAATGGTCCGCAAGCGTACCACAACGTCCGGCAGCATGAACATGCGCGACTCGACCCGCGGGTGCACCCTCGACCTGCCGTGCATCCCGCATGTGGGTAGTCGACCCTCAATCCCACCGACGACGTCGGTCGGCTCCCGCGCGCAACCAGGGGAGGTGTTCAATCACTCTTCGCATGGGCGGAGTGCGTCCGCACCGTTTTGCTGCGCCGCCTCCAACGGTATAACCGTTGCGGTGGGCGGCTACGCCCCGTATACGTGCCGGTGAAAACCGCGTTCAGGCTTGCTTGCGAAACCCAATGAGTACCACTTCGACCACGGCCAGCTCCTCCCGTCGAACGCCCGGCAACGAGGGCGACGCTGCCGCGGCACGGCCGCAGCGTACGTGGCGCCACTTCGTGCTCTACCTCTTGGCGGCGGCGGGCAGCGGCGTGTTGCTCGGCCTGAGCTTTCCGCCGGCGATGATCTGGCCGCTGGCGTTCACCGCGCTCGTCCCGTGGTTGCTCGTATTGCCGCGGCTCGGCCTTGGGGGCGCAATACTTTCTACCTTCGTCGTCGGAGGCATCTGGTTCAGCATCAACCTCGGCTGGCTCGGAAGCCTCGCGCCGGTGGCCTTTCCCGTGGTGGCCTTCTTGCTCTCGGTGCAAATGCTGCTCTTTTCGGTGCCCGCGTTTTACTTGTTGCGTCGCGGCACGTGGTGGGGCCTTGCCGGTACGGGGGCGTTCTGGTTGCTGTTCGAGGCGCTGCGCACGCGGCTCGACGCGCCGTTGCCGTTTCCGTGGCTGATGCTCGGCGACTCGCAGGCGGCGTTCGAGCCGGTGGTGCAGATTGCCGAGCTCGGCGGTGTCGCACTGGTCTCGGCGCTCGTCGTCACCATCAACCTGGCGCTTGCCCGGCCGTTGTTGTTGAAGCGCAAACGCGGAGCGGAACCACAGGCCATTCCCAGTTCGAAAGCGCTCGCCCGGCGCACCTTCGCCTCGGCGACGGCCTCGCTCTCCCTGCTGTTCGTGGCACTGATCTACGGATTCATACGGATGGAGCAGTGGAACGAACCCGACGGCGAGACGCTACTGGAAGGGCCGAAGATTGCCGTGACGCAGCCCAACCGCCTGCACCGACCCGAACAGGCCGGAGAGCGGCCAAGTCTCGTTCAGCGAAGCGTCGACTTGATGCCGCAGGCCTACGCGACGCAGGCGGACATGATTGTGTGGTCCGAGGCGGTTTTCAGCGGCGCCGGTGAACGGGGCGTCATTGACGGGCCCCTGGACGACCCGTACAGGCCGCTGGCGGAGGAGTCGCTCGACGAGTTGATGCACGAGATTGTCTGGCCGGGTGTGCACCACGCCATCCAGGAGGCGGAGCGCTTCCGCGCGCATCACGAGGGAGAGGAGCCGCCGCCACACGAGGCAGTGCCGGTACCGGCACCACCGCCGCCGGCGTGGCCGTACTTTTTGCTCGGCACGACGTTCTTGACCACGACGCCGCACCCGCACGTTGAGGGGGCCTACTACGACCGGGCCTCCGCCGACCTCCTTTCGCCGAGCGCGAAATTCCTCGGGCGCTACCACAAGCAAGAACTGGTGCCCATGGGGGAGTACGTGCCGTACATGGAACTCGGATTCGTCGCGGATCTGGTGCAACAAGGCTTCGACGCCCAGGGTTTGGGCAGCCGCTTGCCCCTGGGCTTGGCGGGAGAGGGACCCGAGCATTTCCACTTCGCGCCGCACAAGCTCGAGCACAGTGAAACGCCGGCGAATTCGTTCAGCGACGACGGTCGCTACACGTTTGCAGTGCCGATCTGCTACGAGCTTGCGTTTCCGCACACGGTGCGGCGTCTGGTAAGCGGCCCCGACGACGCGGAGCGCCCGGCGGACTTTCTCGTCAACCTCTCCGACGAGTCATGGTACCGGCAAAGTCCGGAGTTGATGCAGATGTTGCAGATGGCCATTCTGCGAGCCGTGGAGAACCGCCGCACCATTGTGCGCTGCACGAACACGGGGATCTCCGCATTCATCTCGCCGAGCGGGCGCATGTACAGCGTCGTGGAGGACGAACGAGGGCGCGTGATGGAAGTGGGCCCAGCCGTGCTTGCGCGACGGGCCTGGGTCA
>SKZP01000400.1 GCA_007127275.1 Planctomycetota bacterium | reverse complement strand
ACGCCGAGGCCGCCAGCGGGGGCCATGCCGTAACTCAGGGCCTCGATGTAATCCTCGTCGATCTCGCGCGGAATCTCTTCGTCGCCGGACTTTTCCGCTTCTGCGACTTGCTCGGCGAAGCGGCGGTGCTGCTCGACGGGGTCGTTAAGCTCGCTAAAGGCGTTGGCCACCTCCATGCCGACGACGTAAGCCTCGAAGCGCTCCACCCAACGCGGGTCGTCCTCGCGCTGCTTGGCCAGCGGGCTCACCGCGGTGGGAAAGTCAATCACGAAACAGGGCTGTACGAGCTTCGCCTCGCAGGCGTGCTCCCACAACTCCACGGCGAGCCAATCATCCGGCAACGCAAGCACCTTTTCGTCGAGGCGGTACTCCTTCGCCTTCGCTTCCATGGCCGGCCGGTCGCCCCATTCCACGCCGACGTGCTCGTTGAACAGGTCGAGATAGCGGTAGCGCGGCCAGGGACGGGAAAAGTCGAGGCTCTCGCCCTGGTAGCTCACCACCGGCCCGCGCCCCGCGGCTTCGAGTGCTGCGGCAAAGACCCCCTCGGTGATCTCCATCATCCGCTCGTAGTCCGCAAATGCCTCGTAAAGCTCGAGCATGGTGAACTCGGGGTTGTGCTGCGTGCTGATCCCCTCGTTGCGGAAGTTGCGGTTGACTTCGTAGACCTTTTGCATGCCGCCGACGGTGAGGCGCTTCAAGTACAGCTCCGGCGCAATGCGCAAGTAGAGCTGCATATCCAGCGTGTTGTGATACGTCACGAACGGCCGGGCCTTTGCGCCGCCGAAGAGCGGCTGCATCATGGGTGTCTCGACCTCCAGAAACTCCTCGCCGTCGAGGTAGGCACGGATGGCGCGAACAATCTTCGAGCGGGTCTCGAAGCGCTTGCGGCTTGCCGGGTTCATCATCAGGTCGAGATAGCGCTTGCGCTGGCGCATCTCCGGGTCGGCGACACTCTTGCCGCCCGTTTTCTCCTCAATATTCGGCGGCGGCAGCACCGACTTCGACAGCAGCTTCGCCCCTTCCTCGCCGGCAAAAACGGTCAGCTCGCCGGTCATGGTCAGCCCGAGCGGACCTTGAAACCAAAGGATGTCGCCGAGGTCGCACAACTCAAGCACCGCCCAGGTCGCATCGCCGACTTGCTTCTTGCCGGCCATAATTTGGATGCGGCCGGTTTGGTCGACGATGTCGATGAACTTCGCCTTGCCGGCGTCGCGCATCTGCCGGATGCGGCCGGCCACGGCCACCAAAGGTCGCTCGGGCTCTTGCGGTGCCTCGCCCGGCTCCGGCGGCCGTTCGCCGACGGCCTCACCGGCCTTGTTCTGCTTTTCCCACTGGGCAAGTGCTTTCTTGCGTTCGCGGTAGTTTTGCGCCGCGCCAACGTAGGCACGCTCAAGCTCTTCTTGCTCGGCGGCAAAGCGGGTACGCACCGCCGTAACGGGCTCGTGCGCCGGCGTCTTCACCGGATACGGCGCGACCCCGAGGTCCTTGAGCCGCGCAATCTTTTCGAGTCGAATCTGGCGCAACTGCTCGCCGGTCGGCGCGGTCGTCGCTGCGGACGGGGGCTGCGAGTTGTCGTCGCGCGCGTGGCTCATGGCCGACGCTCCTCACGGTATATGTACGAACGAAACGGAAGTCGCTGCAAACGCGAGCGAGCGTTGGTGTACTACCGTTTTGCCGCGGCACAAGCAACCGCATGCGCGAGCTGGGTGCAGCCGGAAAATGTATGGAACGACACTTCTCGTAGGGCGGCCCTCCGTACCCGCCCTGCGGTGGGCGTGGCACGGTGTTCCGTTAAACCGCCATTGCTGATGCCGCTGGGACTCGCGGATTCACTCTTGACGGCCAACTAGTCGCTCGCTTCGTCCGCTTCGTCCTCGCCCTCTTCCTCGGCGTTCTCGTCCTCGGCGTTCTCTTCCTCCTCGGCAAGACCAAGCATTTTGGCAAGCGAGCGTTCGAACGCGGCGCGCTCTTCGTCCGTCACCTCGACCTCGGCTTCGGCGAGCGTTTTCTGCGCGCGCTTCTTGAGCTTTTCGTAGAGCGGCTTTACCTGCACTGCCACCAACATGTAGTACACGCCCGACTCGTCCTCCACTTGCTCGGTGTATACGTCTATCACGAGGGTAGAGAGGAGCAGCATAGGCACCTCCTCCAACGGACGCGACAACTCCTCAATGAGCTCGCCCAGTCCCTCGCGGTCGGGACTCGCCTCATGCAAGGTCGAAAGGTACTCCCGCAGTTCCTCTCGCAACAACGACAACGCTCGACGCGTAAGATTCAACGTCGCATCACCTTGCGCCTGTGGGAAAGCCATGCGCATTGCTTGCTCATCCGCATACGTGGCTTGTCCGACGGCGTAAAAAAGCCTGCCAGGTGCCTCGGGCAACTCGTCGAGCCAGCTCGGACCTCCCTCGTCCTGCTCGTCGGCGTCCTGCGGCTCTTGCCCCTCGTTGTCTGGCCCATCTTTGGTGTGCTGCGGCATGCCATCGCCGGCATGGGTACTGCAAGCGCAGCCACGACAAGCAAGAACGCATGAATTCCGAAACGCGAGGTCCGCCCTGTCGTCGGGAACATTGCTAGCTCCGTGGGATGTGT
>SKZP01000027.1 GCA_007127275.1 Planctomycetota bacterium | reverse complement strand
GACGTAGAGCCCGACCGACGACTCCTCAACATGTGGCATCTTTTTGAGGACGAGGTCCTCGGCGCGCTGTTTCATCTCAATGGCGGTCTTGATGTCGGTGAGCTTGAGTGTCTTGAACAGCCGCCGCTCAATCAGCCGGCTGGCGAGGTCGGCGAGCACCGGGTCGGGGTCGAATTGCCACTGCTCGACGCATGACCAAACGAGGTACTCGGTCAGCCGCGTATAACTTGCCAGCCCAATGCGGCTCGCATGTTTGAGCAACAGGTAGAACGGGTGGTCTTCGTAGGGAAACAGGCTCTTTTCGCGCTCCTGCCGAAAGAGGCGGTTTTCGCGCTCCTCCTGTTCGAGCAAGTGGCTCACGCGGCGAAAAACCGCACCGAGGAGGAAGATGCCGGCTCGCACGGTTTTGTGAAAGTAGATGGTGCGAAACGCCTGCAGCAACGCAACGAGATAACTCTCCAGTGCGTCGACCCCTTTTTCGTGTACGCCAATTGCCTTGCCGTCGTTTACGGCGACAATCATTTGCAGTAGACGCCCGAGGTCGAAGGGATGCGTCGAGGTTCCCGTGAGATAGCCGTCGCGCAGCAGATAGTCGAAGCGGTCCGCGTCCATCTGGCTCGAGACAATCCAACGGCTCCAGGGCTGCACCTCGTCGTAAAGCGGTGAGGTGCGCGCAGGGTCGACGTAGGTGGCGACGAGGCTGGGGAAGTCCTTGTCACGGCTTGCGAGAATGCGGAAGATCTCGTTGTCCGGCTCTTCGAGGTAGCGAAGCGTCATGGCCTCGTGATGAAACTGCTGAGGCGTCTTGACGAGGCTGTCCTCGAGGGCATGTGAAAACGGGCCGTGGCCGAGGTCGTGTACGAGGGCGGCGGCCACCGTTGCGTCGCGGGTCAACGGGTCGACGGTCAATCCCGAGTTGCGTGCCACCTGTTCGAGCATGCGCTCGGCCATGTGGCTCACGCCGAGGCTGTGGGTGAAGCGCGAATGCTCCGCTCCATGAAAGACGAGCTCCGTCAGCCCCAATTGCCGGATATGCCGCAGCCGCTGGAAGGCTTTCGTGTCGACGAGCGCATTGAGTGCCTCGGCAAAGGTGCCGTAGTTGCTCGGATGAAACGAGATCTGGTCGTGAATGGGATCCCGAAACAGAAAGTAGCGGCCGGCCATAATCCTCTCGTCGTTCTCAGGAACGGTCAGGAACACCCGAATTCGAGCAACTGCGCTCGGCTGTGTTGCGTTGTCCGTTTCGCGGCTCGACCTGACTCGCCATGCTGCATGGCGCGCCTACACGTGTCCTGCACAGCCTTCGCTCGTGACGCGCAAGGTTCGGTAGGTATTTCCTGCGCGCTCCCAAGCGAGGAAGGGTCCGAAACTTTGTGCATACTTTGTCTGCCGGACTCGCGGACGAAGTGCGCCACCTTGATGATACCGACCTCGTGAGGCCGGCCGCTCAAGCCAAAAGCTCGTCCCACCCGGCTACGTCGAACAGTCGCTCCGCCAACTCTTCCAACCGGTTCGTGTCGTCGAGGGCCTCAATGTTTGCCCGTACCGTTTCGGACGGTGTGCCAAACCGCTTCGCACCCATCTTCAACAACAGTTTGCGCATGGCTTCCACCTGGCCCTCGGCGTGGCCCTCGGCGTGGCCCTCGGCGTGGCCCTCGGCGTGGCCCCTAGTGTGCCAGGTGGTTGTCATTTTTGCGGCCTCTTCGTAGTCCCGTTCCTTCAGCATAGCGCGAAACTCCGCTTCTTCGGTTGCTTTCAACTCCAAGTACGCGTCGACGATTCCGCCCAGCAGAAAGCGCCGGTATTCATTGTGCGACGACGCGGCAATGCGTTGCAAGGCCGTCGCCTTGAGCCAGGCTCGCCGTTGCTGCTTCGCGTCCATCAGCGCAGCCAACGCCGCCGCAAAGGTGTTGCTGCCGGTGACGTACTCGGCGGCGTCGAGCGCCGGGAGGCCGACGTAGGCGAACGTGAGGCGGCAAATCTCGCGGTCGAGAAAGTGATTCGAAAGGGTGTGCCAGCCCAGGCCGTCGAGGCCGACGCGCAAGAGCAGCACAATGGGCAGCACGTCGTGCTCGTAGTTCTCGTCGAGAAAGTAGTAGTACTTTTTGAGTTGCTTGCGCACATACGCGAGCGAGGTGCCGCTATCAATTTCGGTGAGGATCAGGATGGCGCGCCAGATTTCGTTCCCCTCGGCGTCTTTGTCACGCAACGGCACCTCGGCGAGCAGATCCATCTCGCTGCGTTGCCCCTCTGGCGGATGCGAAAAGGCTTCCTTGTCGACCCAACATACTCGCGAGCAGTCGAGCAACGGCGCATACTCGGGCACCGCCAACTCGAGAAACTCCTCGAAGAACTCCTTCAGCGCGACCTTGAAGCGTTGGTCGTGGTCCTGGTTCGCGTGTGGTGGTTCGTTCGACATGCTTGGTGGTGTCCGTCATTTTCGCACCGTGGACGGGAGGAGGGCAGCCTTCTGTGCCGCTACGCAACAAGGAATTCGCGACCGCGCCGGCACGAGCGCTCCCCGGACAAGGGCACAACACCGAGCCTGGCGACGGCACGCAGCCGCGAGCATACGCGTCGTCATCCCAAATT
>SKZP01000644.1 GCA_007127275.1 Planctomycetota bacterium | reverse complement strand
CGGCGCTGAGCCTCCTCGGCCGGCACGGTCAAGAGCAGGCAAAGATCCGGCTCCGGCGCAAACGCACGGTTCTCGGCAAGGATCACGTCGCGCCGCGGAGCATTCGCTCGTGCACTCTGGTAGGCCGCGGTGGAGTAGAAGTACCGGTCCAAGACGACCACCTTGCCCGCCTCGAGCGCCGGGCGGATATTGCGCGTCACATCTTCGCGGCGGTCCTCGGTGAACCAGCGAACCTCCTCGGCCGGCGCCGGTCGCGTCCCGCTGCGAGCGGCTTCACGGATTTTGCGCCCCCAGACTCCGCCGGTCGGCTCGGAAAGGCGCACGACCTCGCGCCGGCACGTTTGCGTCAGGCGCGCCGCAAGCCGGTCGGCGTGCGTCGTTTTGCCGACCCCGTCGGCTCCTTCGAAAACGATCAGCATGCCGGCAGTCCCTTCGCACGCATTACTCCGCACCCAAGACCCGCCGAAACGGCTCCCACAAGGGGGCAAAGCCACCGGCGACAAGTGCCGCGAGGCACAATAGCACGAGCAGCAAGCCCATGAGCAAGACCACTTTCAGGCTCAAGACCCAGGCATCGTTGAGGGTGCGCGAAGGCAGCCGCCCGGCGGCGCGGATGCGGCGACGTTCCCGCGCGGCGAGCGGCCAGGCGACGAACGCGGGAAGCACGAGAAAGCCGCCGAGCAAGGCAAGCCACCAAAGCACGCGGTGGTAGCGCGTCACCGGCTCCGCCTCCACGGAAAGAGCCCCCGGACGAAACGGCGACCCCTCGGCGGCATTCGGTGTGGCGAATGGTGGCGGCTTACGCGCTCCGGACATGTTCTCCTCGCGGTGGCTGACGCGGACTTCTCGCTTATCCGGAATCGACGCACTTTGGCGCTGTCAGAAAGTTACCTCCGAATTTGAGGCGCTGCGCGGGACTGTGCTTCGTTGTCGTCGGTGCGCTGCTCGACGGGACCGCTCACGCCTGCGCGGCTCACCGTTCTCCGTCCTGCACAGCCTTCGCTCGTGACGCTCAACGTCGGTTCCCAATCCCTGCGAGCCCCTTTGTGCGCCGAAGCACGGAAGAATTCTAGCACGACAGTCCCCAAAGGGGCCCACGGGTGCGGCCGAGGTGCTGCTCCCCCCCATTCTTCCCGCTCCTGCCACTGCGCCCCAGGCCCTTGCGTTTCCGCGTTCGCGCGTCACGGAAAAATTCCACCGGCGGGGTTGACGGGGAGGGGAGCGGCTCTACAATGCGCGACCCGCTTGGGGAAGGGCTCGGCACGGAGATTGCGTGCGGAGACGTCTTCCGCGGGACCGATCGCTCGGATTCGTTTTGGCACGAGTTCGCTCGAACATTGACCGCGACGCGTGACCCCACGGCCAGCCGGCATGCTCGGCGGCGGCCCGGCGGTGAAACGTCGCACTTCAACCGTGGCAGCAGTAGCGGATAGATTGCAACGAAGAACATGTCGGACTTCAAGATCAAGATTCGCATGGAAGCCTATGACCACGAGTTGCTGGACCAGTCGGCGCTCGACATCGTCGAGTCCGCCAAAAAGACCGGCGCTCGGGTCAGTGGGCCGATTCCGCTGCCGACACGGATCGAGCGGTACACGGTGCTGCGCTCGCCGCACATCGACAAGAAGTCGCGCGAGCAATTCGAGATTCGGACATTCAAGCGCCTCATTTACATCACCGAGCATACGAACAAAACGATGGAGGCGCTTAGCAAGTTGAACATGCCTGCCGGAGTCGAGATCCGGATCAAGGCCTAGAGCTTTTTTGCCCCTCGGTCTGCGGACCCGGGGCGAGAGCTCGGTCAAGCGGCGTCCTACTGGATGTGCTCGCACGCCGCTTGCCACCCTTGATCGGGCATCCTCCCACATCCGGCTTGCCGGCAACCGTCGGCGAGTCCTGGGAGGCGCTGCCAGCTTCTCGACGGCCGCCCTCCACCGGTGAGGGTCGCGCTTCGCTGATGTCCGTCGTCCATGCATTCCGCGTGGAGCCGGGGGCGAGGTCGCGACGTCTACCTTGCTTGCCGGTGGCCAGCCATAAGGGCGAAGTCCGGCTACCCGCTCCATGTTGTCGTGGAGTGGTTTTCCTGTGCGAGCCACCGTTTGCGAATGGGTCGTTGAGTCGTGCCGCGCTCCCGGTCGTGCCTGGAGCGTGGACGCGTGCCGTCGTTGGGCGGTACGAAGCAAGACAACGCATTCGCAGTTGCCGCCTACCCGGTTGCCCAGGAGTGAGGCTATCCGATGACGCACGCGCTGCTTGGTCGCAAATTGGAAATGATGCAGCTGTTCGACGACGACGGCAACGTCTTGCCCGTCACCGTCGTCGAGGCGGGTCCGTGCCCGGTCGTTCAGGTCAAGACCAAGGAAAAGGACGGCTATCAGGCGTTCCAGATCGCCTTCGAGCCGCGAAAGAAGAACATCAAGAAGCCGCAGCGCGGCCACTTCCGCAAGGCAAAGGTCGCGCCGCACAAGCACCTGCGCGAAGTGCGTCTCGCCGACGACGCCGAAGTTCCCGTCGCGGTGGGCCAAGAGCTCAACATCAAGATGTTCGAGCCGGGCGACGTCATCGACGTGATCGGCACCACCAAGGGCAAGGG
>SKZP01000674.1 GCA_007127275.1 Planctomycetota bacterium | reverse complement strand
TGCGTTTGCTTTTCCGGCGCCGCCACCCGTGGGAATGTCCGTGACCGTACCGAAGTTGCCGGTGCTCGGCTCGTCGGGCTCCGCACCGCCGGTCGACGGAATGGAGACACCTCCGCCCGGGTGGCGGGCGCCGGCGATGGCCGCCTTGCCCTTGCCTTTGCGTGCCTTCACCTTCAACTTCCCGGCGCGCCACTTCTCCAAGTGGGCAAGCGCATCCTCGGCGCTCTGGAAGCGCTTCGCCGGGTCCTTGGCCATCATTCGGCGAATCAACGCGGAAAAGGTCTCATCCACCTCCGGCACGAAGTCGTTGACGTGCGGCACAGGCTCGGTAATCACCCGCTTGGCAATGGTCAGCGGGCTCTTGCCCGGATACGGCGGCCGCCCGGCGAGGGCCGTAAACATGGAGGCGCCGAACGAGTAGATGTCCGTGCGGTGGTCCGTCGTCTTGCCGTCCCACTGTTCGGGCGACATGAATGCCGGCGTGCCCATCACCTGCCCGGCGACGGTGAGTCGTTCGTTGCTGTCCTTCGCGCCGCGGGCGAGACCGAAGTCGGTCAGTTTCACGGTGCCGTCGGTGGCGACCATGATGTTGTCGGGCTTGATGTCGCGGTGAATGATCTCGAGTTTGTGAGCGGCGGTGAGCCCGGCAAGCGCCTGGCAGGCCAACTCCCCGGCAAAACGCGGCTCGAGCCGGCCGCCCCGCTCTTTCATCAATTCACTAAGGCTCTTGCCGTCGACGTACTCCATGACGAGGTAGACGACGTCCTCGTCCTGTTGCCCGGCGTTGACCACACCGACAACGTTGGGATGACGGATGGAGGCGGCGCGCCGCGCCTCGCGAATGAAGCGGGCGCGGTACGCGTCGTTCCCCGACACCGTCGGCAGCAACACCTTCACGGCATACGGCTGCTCGAGAATCGTGTGCTGCGCAAGATAGACGGCCCCAATGCCGCCCATGCCGAGCAAGCGCACAATCTGGTAGTCGCCAATCTGCGTACCGGTTAGGTCCTGCTCAGTCATCGGGTGGCAACGAAAGGGAACGAGAACGCAACTCTTGCCCCGGTCACTAAAGCCGGAACCTGTCGAATAGGTTCATGCGAAAAGCGGCGGCCCGGCGTATATCTTGACGACGCGCATGATACCAGACGACGGTCGTCCTGTCACCGTACCGTGCAACGCGGCAACGCGTCTCTGAAAAAAACGAACCATCCAACCATTCGGTATCGCCGAAATCCCCCGCACGGACTACTCACGCACGCACCGCCGCGACGCAACCGCGGAGCGCGCCTCGCGTGGGAAGCCTCATGGAGGCGTGATCAACCAAACCCACGGGCTTCGCCCGTGACCCGCACCCGTCTGGCGCTTCGACCCACGGGCGAAGCCCGGGGGCTTGGCAGCGACTCTCCCTCGCACTGGAGATGCCACGGGAATGGGACGTTACTCTTGCGTGAGCCCAAAGGGGATGGCGGCGCGAAAGCCGATGTAATGGAAGACGGTTTCGGGATGGTAGCCGCGGCGCACGACCGTCGCGCAGTTGCGCGTCGCTTGGGTCCAGTAGCCGCCACGGAGGTTGCGCCAGCCGGGAAAACCCTCGGTTTCGTCGAGGCACCAGTCGCCGACGTTGCCGGCCATGTCGAGCACGCCATACGGCGAGCAGTCGACCGGGAAGGAGCCGACTGGCATGGGGCGCGAGTCGTTTTCGCGGGTTTGCGTGCAGTTGAGCCACGTCGAGTCGAAGCGGTTGCCCCAGGGGTACTGCCGGCCGTCGACGCCGCGGGCAGCTTTCTCCCACTGCGATTCGGTGGGCAACGTCACCGGCAGGCCGAGCTTCTCGCCCAGCCAGGCACAGTAGGCCAGCGCGTCGTGCCAACTTACGCCGAAAACGGGCCAGCTCTCTTCCCAGGCGAAGCGTTCGACTTCGTCGCCGACGGGCAGCCGGTAGCGCCCCTCGCGCTCGTCGAAGCGCCAGTGGAATCCCGAGTCGGAAGCGGCCCGCGGTTGGCGCCGCGCCGCTTCCTCGGGGTTGCGCGCATGCCGTTCGTTGAGAAAAAGGAGATACTGGCCGCGGTCACCGGCGTTTGCTGAATGAAGAAATCCTCCTCGTGGCGCACCTCCTTCGGCGCCGCACCGAACAAGGGGTCGCTCGCGCCCCAGATATACGACCCGGCCGGGACCTGCACCCAGCGGAAATCCGCCGAGCCGAACATGTCCGCGAGCACAAGCCGCACGGTTAGCTCGACGTTTTCTTGGCGGGCGACGCGGATCGGCACGTGCACGCGCCGGTAGCCGGGCTTTTCAATCGTGGCGAGGTAGCTGGCCATGGGCATTGGGTCGAGCGTCACCGGGGTCTCGCCGAGCGGGCGCTCGTCGACGAGTTGGTATCGGCGGTCGACCTCTTCGTAGCGGGCGATGCGAACGAGGGCGCCCCCGGGCTCGGTGCGCAGCGTCAGCGAGCCGTCGCCGCGCAGTGCCTGCGTATACCGCCCCTCGCTGTCGTGCAATTCGACCTGTGAGCGGTAGAAGGCCTGCGACTCGTGCTCCTCGCGTTCCTCGGCGTCACGGAAAAGCTGCCAGAACAACTCCGCCATGTCGGCGTGC
>SKZP01000219.1 GCA_007127275.1 Planctomycetota bacterium | reverse complement strand
CCACTGCCACGAATCTTTCGTCCTCACAGCAGGAGACTCGCGGATGAATCTGCCTCGCAGCCCACGCACCGTGCCCTTGCTCGCGCTGTCAGCGTCGTTGCTGCTGCCGCTGCTTGCGTTACCTGGCTGCCGCACGGGCCCGCACCTCGAGCCGAACTACTCGGCCTACGTCTACCCCTCGGGCCACTACGAGCCCTACTCGGGTGCCCCCGGTGCAAGCCTCGACTACGACGAACCACCGAGCAACCGCGGTGAGAGGCTGCGCTCCATCAGCGAGATTCGCGCCCGCCTTGCCGAGCCCGACGCAGCACTCACGCTCGACGACTGCATTCGCCTTGCGCTTGCCAACAGCCTGCAGGTGCGCCACGGCGAGTTGGAGATGGAGATGGCCGAGGCCAACATCACCGGCGCATATCTGCGGCTGATTCCTACGCTCACCCTTGAAGGTGGCGTCTCCGTCTTGAGCGTCGAGCCGAGCCTGAGCTTCAACGACCAGACGGTGCAAGTCGGCGACCAAGTCGTTGCCGACGGCGCGCTGCGCACGACCTTTCCCATCTGGGGCCTTGGCCGCACGACGCAGGCGGTGCGCATGTTCGACCGCCACAAGGCCGCGGGCGAAGCCGGCCGGCGCGCCGCGCAGCAGCAAACGGTACTCGCGACCATTGAACTTGTGCTGACCTTGCACAAGCTCGACGACACGAAAGAGGTGCTCGAGCGCTCCATTGCCACCATTGAGGAGCAAGCACGCGCCGCGCAGCTTTTCCACGAACAGGGCCTCGTCACGCACAACGACGTGCTCGTCGCCAACGTCGCGCTCGCCGAGCGCCGGCAAGAACTGCGCGAGATACGCACCACCCGCCGTACCACGCTCGCCCGACTCAACTCGCTGCTCGGCCTCGACCTCACACGCGAGACGCAACTGGCCACCACCGGCTTGCCGCAACAAACCTCGGCCGTCGACGACGTTCTTTCGCTGCAAGAGGCGCTGCACCTGGCCGCAGTACATCACCCGGAGCTTGAGCGCGCCTACCAGCTTGCCGAGGCGGCCGGCGAAGAAGTCGGCTTCTACCGCAAAAGCCGCCTGCCACGCTTGAGCGGCTTCGCCGAGTACAACATCACCAGCGACAGCCACGCGCCGTTTACCGACCAAGGCGTACTCGGCGCTTTGCTTCACTGGTCCATCTTCAGCGGCGAGGTGGAACACGAGATTCGCCTTGCCGAGGTGCGTCGCGCCATGCAGCGCCTGCAAGCAAGCGACGTCGAGCGCCGCGTCCTTGTCGAGGCGTATGCGGCCTACCTGGCCTTGCACGACGCCCGCGAACGGATTTCGCTTGCCGAGCACCGGCTTGAACAAGCGGAAGAAAACTTGCGCACCTTGCGCGCACGCTACGAGGTGCAAACGACCGAGGACGGGCTCGGCGCCTTCGTCACCGGCGCGGACGTCCTCGAAGCGGAAGCGTTGCGCACACACGCACTCGCCAATGTGAACCACGCCCACTACGAAGAGTGGCTTGCCTGGGCGCAACTCGAAGCCGCCCTCGGTGTTCGCCTCGCCCCGCACTGGCAGAACGTCAACGACGCACGGGAGGGATCATGACTTACGAGGCCACACGAAGCATTCGCTCGCTCGCCTTGGCCGCGGCACTGCTTGCTGTCGTCGCCCCGCTGTCCTTCACGCTCGGCTGCGGCGACGACACCTTTGTGGCAGGGGACGCCGAGCAGGCGAACGACGAGGCGACGACGGAACCGGTTTCATTGGAGGCGGACGCAGTGGCCACGGTCGAGTCGCGGCAACTCAAGGTGCGCGTGCCTGTCGTCGGAAGCTTCCTGCCGGTACGCGAGGCAAAGATTGCGCCAGACGAGGCTGGCATTGTCGCACAACTCGGTCCCGACGAAAGCCGCAACAAACTTGCGCTCGGCGAGCCCATGCAACGCGGCGACGTCCTCCTGCGCCTCGAAAACCGCGCCTTGCGCCAGCAATTGGTGCGCTCGCAGGGCCAACTCGACTCGTTGCACTTTCGCCTTTTCGGCCACGGTGAGCGCAGTGTGCCGGATCAGGATGCCGAGCTTGTCGTCGCCATGCGCCACGCCGAGACGGAATATCAGCGGCTACGCGAGTTGGCCGAACAACGCGCCATTCCCCAGTCGCGGCTCGACGCCGCCGAGCACACGTTTGCGCAAGCACGCGCCGCGTTCGAGAGCCACCTGAAACAATTCGAGGCACTTGAGGCGGAGCACGAGTTGCTGCAGCAGCGAGTCGAAGATCTCACCGTGCGCGCGCCGTTTGCCGGCCGCATCTCCGAGGTACGCGTCGAGCTTGGCGAGCACCTTGCCGCGGGTGTCGCCGCGGTGACGCTGATTGATGACTCGCACCTCGACTACGAGTTTCGGCTGCCGGAGCGGTACGTGCCGCAGGTGCGCCTCGACCAAACCCGCGTGATGCCCAGTGTCGGCGGCCGCGGTGTCGACGGCTTGCGCGTCACCGAGATCTCTCCGCGGGTCGACGCCGCCAGCCGCAGTGTGCGCTTACGCGCTCGCCTCGAGAATCCGCGGGTGGACGGCAACGAGGAGGCTCGCGACGCAATGCCGGAGATTGCCGCCGGTCGCTTCGCCGACGCGACGGTTTGGCTGGAGGTCTCCGGCCTTTTCGTTCCCGCCACGGCCGTGCGCCTCCACGACGGCCACGACACCGTCTTTCTCATTGACGAGCAAGGCCGCATAGAATCTCGCAGGGTACGCCGCGGTATCCAAGGCGAAGGCCACATCCAGATCCTCGGCAACCTCCGTCCCCAAGAGCGCATCCTCTTACGCGGCCAGGCTACGCTGGAGCCAGGCACCGTCGTCGAGATCCGGGACGAGGACGACTAGCGGAACAGCGAACACCGTGGGGCGAGCGCGCCCAAAGAATGGCCTTGCGGAAAGCGTGTGCCGCGCTCGTGCGTTACTTGTTCCGGTCGCTAAGGCGCTGACAGGAACAATTCCGAATGTTGAGCGTCACGAGCGAAGGCTATGCAAGGCGGAGGAAGGTGAGCCGCGCAGGCGTGAGAGTCACGTCGAGTAGCGCAACCGACGACTACGAAGCAGAGCTGCGCGCAGATGTTCAACTTCGGAAGTAGTTTTCTGACTGCTCCCAAGGCGACTGTGCGTCGAGTTCGTGAACCGGCCCCTGTGTGGATGCGCCCGTGCGGACACTGTTTGATGCCATGTTTTCTCATCCGCTCGGCCGTCAGCGACGGTGGGGCATCCTCGCGCGACTGTTTCGCTGGCGCTTTTCGTGTTTGCGACGCCGGCAACCGGTAGCGGTCCCCTTTGTGAACGACTGCCGCTTGGTGGGGGACGACGAGGCGGTCGTTCGCGGAACGTTGTATGTTGGGCTACACGAGTTCGAGGAGATGGCGTTTCTCTTGCACCTGCTGCGCCCGGGGGACACCTTTGCGGACATTGGCGCAGGCGTCGGCGCCTACACCGTCCTTGCGTCGCAGGCCGTGGGGGCGATCACCCATGCCGTGGAGCCGAACCCGCAGCGGTGCGCACGCCTGCACGACAATATTGCGCTCAACCGCATGGAACGACGGATTCACGTCCACCCTGCCGAAAGCGGCGGGGCGCGCTTGGAGATTGACGAGATACTCGGCGAGAATGTACCGGTGGCCCTGCGGCTCGACCTGCCGCAAGAGTTGGAAAGCACGCTGGAAGGCGCCGCCTGCTCTCTCGCTTCCGAGTGGATGCAAGCGATGCTTGTGCGACTGCCGGTGCGGTCCGCGGCGAGGTTGCACGTCTACATCACCACCTTCGGCTTTACGCGCACGGTGTATGATCCATTAACGCGCACCTTGCGTGAGGCCGGTCCGCCGGTTGCGCCGTTTCGCCGCCGCCGTGGCGGGGAGTCCGCGCCGGCGCTCTACGTGCGTGACCGCACCTGGGCCTTGCGCCGCCTGAAGAGCGCGCCACCGTTTCATACCCTCGGCCAGTCGATCTGATCCCGTCGGCGCGGCTCGAGAATCAAGGGACGTCGCACCGAGAGCTACCACGCGGCGGCGTACGTAGTTTTCCGAATCTGCCGCTACACACCTGTCTTGCAACCATCCGTGCAGCGACATCACCAATACATGGCAGCGAAATCCACAGGGCGCCGCAAGTGGGCGTATCTGCGTGCAACTGCAACGTCCTCCGTGCACAACCCCGCCGTTTCGCGAGTCACGGCTCGCTCGTCACTTGTTGTCGGCGGCGCCGTTTGGTAGACGTGGGGTGTAACGCGTTGAATCCAACAGGCGCCACCCGGCGCTACGCGGAGTTGCGCGTTTCTCCTCTTATCCGGATTCCCCCGCTGGCTCGTCAACATTCCTTGTCTCTCGGCTGTTTATGCAAGCGTTCACGACGCCTGGTTCGTGTGTTGCCCGTATACATGCCGAGGGCCGTTCGAAAGGCGGCATCCGTATGCGGCCCCAGTTTCCTCGTGGCATCACTCCGTCGCGTTTCAGTTTGCTCCTGCTGGCGACCATCCTCGTCGGCCTCTCTCCCGCTTGGTTCGCCTTCGCCCAGGACCGCCACGCGAATGATGAGGGCGAAGCGGGTACACAAGAGCAGGAGGCAGCGCAAGAGGACGAGGAGGAGGCGCCACCGACGGAACGCCTGGAGCGGGTGGGCGAGACTGCCTCGCCGTGGGAGGACGTCGAGCGGCAGCCGCGGCTGCGCTACCCGGCGCTCACCCCGGACGGCGAGACGCTGATTTTCACCTATCAAAGCGACCTGTACCGCGTCGACCTGACGAGTGAGAGCCTCGTCGCCGCGCCGCTTTCGGTGCACATGGCGCGGGAGCTGCGAGGGGTGGTGACGCCGGACGGCGAAGAGGTGGTCTACGCCGCGCAATACCACGGCCAGTACGACCTTTACGCGCGCCCCGTGACCGGCGGAGAGCCGCGGCGCATTACCGAGCACGAAACGCACGAGTACCCCACGCACGTCTGCCCCAACGGCGAGTGGGTGCTCTACTACGGTTTTCGCGACGGCGGCAACGACCTCTACATGACCCGCCTCGACGGCACGGGCACGCCCGTCCGACTGACCGAGTCCATGTGGCTTGCCGAATTCGGCGGACGCTTCAGCCCCGACATGCAGCACGTCGCCTATACCATGGGAGGTAGCACCGTCGGCTTCTTCCGGCCGCGCTACCGGGGCTACAACAACAGCGAAATCTACGTTGCCGAGCTCGACGAGGGGGTGCTGACCGACCACCGTCGCATTACCGACAACACCTGGCACGACATGAGCCCCGGCTGGGTACCGTTGCACGACATCAACGGCAAGCTCAAGCCGCACCTCGTCTTCTTCACCTACGGCGAGGAGTTCAGCGGCCTCGTCGCCTGCGACCCGTTCGCCAGCGACGTCGAAGACGAGGAGTTGCCATGGCTCCGCCCGTTGCTGGAACACGAGGATCCGGACGCTCCGCTGCGCGCGCCGAGCTACGTGCCCAATCCCGCCGGCGGCTTTCATATGGTGGCCGAGGACGTCAACGGCGTGCTGACCAAGGCGGTTTTCGACGTGGACGGCGAGTTGCTGGAAAAGGAAGCGCTCGACATTCACGTTGTGCCCATGCCGAAGGTGACACACGAGCATCGCGTCGTCACCAACAGCAACGTCTCCGAGTTCGCGCTCTCTCCCGACGGGGAAAAGATTGCCTACGTGGTCAACGGGGAGGTGTTCCTCACCTCTTCGACGGGGGAGACCGACGGCTTGAGTTTGCGGGTCACCGAGACGGCGGCACGTGAGGGACAGGTGACGTGGACGCCGGATGGCGAGTATCTGATCTACTCGACGCTTCGTCGCGGCCAGCAGGATCTCGTGCTTTATGACATTGGCGCGCGCCAGGAGTACTGGCTCGTTGCCTCGGAGCACGACGACGCAAGCCCCGTGGTCTCGCCGAAGGGGGACGTCGTGCTGTATACGCGCAACGACCGCGAGGTGCGGATGATCAACCTCGACGGCACGGGCGACCGTGTCTTCTATGACGACGGCCTCATGCCGCGCCGCAGCATTCGCACACGTCCCGCCTACACCTTTTCGCCGAAGGGCTACTGGGTGGCGCTCGAAACCAGTGACCCGACCGACCTCAAGTCGCGCCTTTTCATTGGTAGCGTCGACGGCGAGGTGCCGCTGACGCCGGTGACGGCGCACGCGCGCGGCTCCTTCTTTCCGAAGTTCACCGCCGACGAGGAGTATCTGACCTACTACGCCCTTCGTGAAGAGGGCTACACCGTGTTCGCGCTGCGCCTGGTGCCGGAGGAGGAGGAGTTCACCGAGGACAAGCTCGAGGAGTTGTTCCCGCGTCGCGACCCCGGCCCCGAGCCGCCGCAGCCCGAGGAAGGAGAAGCCGACAACGGCGACGAGAACGGCGAGGAGGAGCGCGACGACGAAGAGGAAAACGAGTCGGAAGAAGCCGGCGAGGAGGAAGAAGTCGAGGAGACCGCGCACGGCGACATTCCCATTGTCTTCGACGGCATCCGCGACCGTGCCCGCCAACTTGTCGACCTTCCCAGCAACGAGTGGTACCTGCTGCGCGCGCACGACGGCAGCCGCTGGTTCTTCCTCTCGAACCTGATGCAAGGCTGGCAACTCTGGACGGTCAACGACCGCGGCGGCGGCCTGCGTCAGGTCACCACACTTAGCGGCGGCCTCACCGAGTGGCAATTTTCGCCGGACGGCAACCGCCTCTACTTCCTGAACCGGGGCCGCGTGCGCAGCCTCGCACTGAACAATTTCCGCGTCCGCACCGTGCCGACCCGCGCCGAGTACGAGCAGGATCTGCAAACGGAGCGGCTCGCCGTGTACGACGAGATTGGCTGGGTCTTTGCCCGCTACTTCTACGACCCCGAGCTTGTCGAGTCCCGCTGGCGCGACTTGCACGAGCGCTTCCGTCCCATGGTCAAGGATGCTGTCGAAGACAGTGTCTTCCGCTCGACCATGTCCGACTTGATGGGCCAGCTCAATTACTCGCACCTCGGCGTGGGCTCCCGCCCCGGGGGCACCCCCGGCTTGGGCAGTACCGACAGCGGCGAGCTCGGCCTGCGCTTCGACCAGCGCGAGCTACGCCGCAGCGGCATCTTGCGCATCACCGACGTGCTCGCCGACGGCCCTGCCGACCGGCCCGAGGTTGAAATTGAGCCGGGAATGTATCTGCGCGCCATTGACGGCGAGCCGTTGACCTACCGCTCGAACCTCGAGCGGCGCCTCTCCGACACGACCGGCCGGCGCGTGCGCGTCACCGTCGGCACAAACCCGCCGGGCGAAGAGGATGCCGGGGCGCAGACCTTTTCCTTGCGGCCGGTCTCACGGGGTCACATCCGCGAGTTGCGCTACCGCGAGTGGGTGAACGAGCGCCGCCGCTACGTCGAAGAGGCGACGAACGGCGAATTCGGCTACATTCACGTGCCGCGCATGCGGGCCGAGACGCTCACCGACTTCCAGGACGAGATTGTCGACATGGTCGCGAACAAGCGCGGCGTCGTCATTGACGTGCGCTACAACTCCGGCGGCAACACGGCAGTACATATGCTGCGCACGCTCTACCGCGAGCCGTGGCTGCGCCGCAGCTTTCGCGACGTCGGCGAAGTCAGCGAAAACGTCTACCGCGACCTCGCCTGGGAGCGCCCCGCGGTCACCCTGATCAACGAGCGCAGCTTCTCCAATGCCGAGATCTTCGCCGAGGGCTTCAAGCGCCTCGGCATCGGCCCTGTGATCGGGCGACCCACCGGCGGCGGCGTGATCGGCACAAGCAGCTACACGCTCGTCGACGGATCCACGGTGCGCACACCGTTGGCCGGCGCGTTCACCGTCGACGGCGTGGACCTCGAGCACAATCCGCGCTACCCGGACTTCTGGGTGGAGAAGTCGCCGCAAGACCGCCTCGAGGGTCGCGACCCGCAACTCGACCGCGCCATTGAAGAGTTGCGCCGCCAGACGCTCTACTACGAAGTCCACGGTCACCGCCCGTATCACCGCGGCAACGACCGCGAGGCTGTCGACGACGAGATGGTTCGCCTCTACCGCGAGTGGCGCGACCGCGAAACCGACGACGAATAAAGCAGCGAGCCAACTCCTCGTTTGACCCGTCAAGGCCGCGCAAACAACGTGGTCGAGGCGAACGCTAGGCAACGCGGATCAAGGTGAGCGACGCAGAAGTGACGAGTCGCGCAACCGACGTAACCGTAGCCCAGCCGAGCGCAGAAGCTCGAACATTCACGCAGGGCGGGCCTCCGGGCCCGCCCATTTTCATTTACGGCCGCGCGTCTTTACGTGTGGCAACGTCGCGCAAGCCCTCGGGCGAAGTCTGTGCGTCGCCCCGTTACGGGCGTTTCGACCGCTGAGCGTACTTCGTGGACTTGGATCAACGACCGTTCCACGCCTTAAAGATTCCCGGTGTTTCCTGACAGCCCCTAGCCGACCTCGGCGAGCTGGCCGGAGACGAGTTGACTGCGGCGGATCGTCGCAAGGGGGCGTGCTTCGAGCTCGGCAAGATCACCTTCGACGAGGGTGCGGAGAATGCGTTCCGGCTCGCTCTCTTGCGCCGCCTCCGGGCACCGGCAGACGAGAAGGTCGGCGGAGTGGCCCGGCTCGATACGGCCCGAGGGGTCGTGCTTGAGGATGGCGGGAACCGAAACCGTGGCGCGGTAGAGCGCCTCGCTGGCTAGATCCGGCGAGCCGGTGTAGGCGTGCACGCGCAGAAACGCCTGGATGGTGTAAAGCATCGAGAGCGACGGCGACGCACCGACGGCAGAGCCGAGCGCCCAGCGCAGCCGGTGCTCGTAAAGCTTCTCCAGCGGCAACGGCGGAGCGTCGAAGACTTCGTCGGCGCCCGGGGTGTGCACGACAATGCAGTCGAGCGCGTTCAGGATGCGCCACTCCGGCTCAGTGAGGTAGTTGCAATGACTCAGCAGCGTGCGCTGGCCGAGCAGTTTTAGTCGGTGAAGCACGTCGGTCGAGGATTCCTGGCCCTGCGTGCGTTGCTCGACGAGCGCAACCTCGTCGGCGGAAACCGCCAGCGGAATCTGCGTGTATACCTCGTCGTCAATGCTCAAGCCGCCGGCGAGCTCCAGCACTTGGTCGCTGCAGGCGGGAACGGCACGCGGTGAGACGACGTACTTCTTGCCGAAGCGGAAGGCGGAGTTCTCAAGGTTTTGGATCGCCTCCTCGGTGCTCGGGCGGTAGGGCTGCGAAGCCATCGCGTCGGCAATGACGTTCCCGGCGTACCAGCGCCCGGCGACCGGCGCCTCGAAGAAGGTCGCGAGGGTTTCTTGCTGCGGCGGCGTGACGACGAAGCCGGTGACGGTCCCCTGGGCGAGGGCCGCTTCGAAGAAGTCGGTGACGCAGCTCTGCGCGTAGCCGGGGTCGTCGTAGTTCGCCTCCTCCGGGTAGACCACTTCGTCGAGCCAGGCGAGGGGACCGAGGTCGTGGTACTCGCCGGCGAGGCCACGCACGGCGTAGTCGGCGAGGCGCGCATGACCGTCGGAGAAGGCGGGCAGGATCACGCAGTCGGGCACCTGGACGACGGGCCAGCCGGTGTAGCGGCGTTCAAGCTCGGCCACCGTTCCGACGTCGCGAATGGTCTCGGTGCGCACGCCAATGGCGAGGCCGCCGGCGGCCGCGCGCATCTCGCGTGGCGACACCGGATCCAGAATGGTCCCCGCCAGGATATACCCGGGGGCCGGCCGATCATTCATCAAGCCCGACTCAATCGAGGGCACAGTGCGGCTCCCCACGGCAAACGGTGACGGCGCGCGCACGTCACAAACTACCGACGAACGGCAAAAGGTCCCTCGGCAAACCCAATGCCAACACCCGGCTCACCAGCAGTCTACCGAACCGTTGCCCGGCCAGCCACCCCCGACAACAAGAGTGCGAAGTGCAAAGCACGGAACACGGAGTGCGGACGTGGGCTGCACCCGGAGTTCGTGCCGCAAGAATGTAGCGCGTACCGACCGTAACGTAGCGCGGCCTTCGCGCTCCCCCGTATGCAACCAATCAACCCGTCAGGGAATGACCCGTAGCGTGGGTGAAGTCGCGCCGTCGTCCTCCGCACGTGGGAAAGGTGGGGCGGACACCGAGGCCCACGTTACGTACGTGAT
>SKZP01000186.1 GCA_007127275.1 Planctomycetota bacterium | reverse complement strand
GCACCACCGGGGCCGCCGGGGCCTCCAGGCCCCCCAGGGCCGCCGGGACCGGCGCCAGGACCCCCGGGCCAGCCGTCGGGGTCAACCAGCGGACCTACCACCGGCGGTGGCGGCTCATCCGGCGGCTCGAACGGCGGCGTCGGCTCCTCGAACGGGACCGTGGTCATCCAGCGCCACATCCATTCACTGCCGTCCCAGCGCAACCACACCTGCGTCGGAATGGGCCAGGCGGCGCCGTGGATGTAGTCGTCGGGGATGAACTCCAGCGGACCGTCGTGGGTGCGGTCGAGGTAGAACAGCGCCTGCGTCCAGAGGTGCAGCGGGTTCACCGCTTCGCCGTCGGCGTTCTCGCCGAAGCTGTGGGCGTCGTGGGCGTCGGCGCCGGGGTGGAAGGGACCGCCGCGCAGCCAGGAACCGAATGCGACGGTGCCGTTGCCGTTGCCGTCGCCGGGGCCGTAGCAGGTGCCGAAGCCGCCGAGCGTTTCCTTGGCTTCGCCGAGCAGCCAGGCCAGTGCGTAGTCCTTCTCGGAGATGTCGGCGACACGCAGATGCGTGTGGAGCGAGGCGTGGCGTTCGTCGTCGAGGGCGGCCTCGTCATCAATCTCGTAAACCGGCGTGGCGTACCGGGGGGCGTCTTCGCCGCGGTGTTCCGCAATCAACTCGTGGACCGGTACAAACCACGGTCGCTGCGCATCCTCGCGAGTCCCCGCCAGCAGCACGCCCGGCGTCTTGCGCGGCACCTCGCGAGCCCTGGCGACATGCGCCTCCGCGGCGTCGCCGTCGCCACCGCCGTTGCCGCCGCCGTTGCCGGGATCCGGCGCGACGACGCTGCTACCGCTGCCCGGACGCGCCTGCGGCTCCCAGTCGCTTGCCAGCGCAATGGCGGCAAACCGCTCGTCCGGCTCATCCGCCTCATGCATCGGCTTGAGCCCCGGCTCCACGTGCACCACCGGCCAGGCCATGGACCACGCGCCAATCTCGCGCTTTGCCGCCGCCGCTTCTTCTTCTTCGCCGCGGCGCGACGACCCAGGGCGAGACCCACCCCTGGGGCGCAACCGCTCGTCGTCCGGCGGTAACGGACCGTCGCCGCCGGCCTCACCCTCCTCCTCCTTCGGGGGCCAGAACGCCCAGGTCAGCGCGTCGCCGACCTCGACCAACTCCAACTCCGCGCCATCCGCCTCAACACGTGCACCGCCGGCAACATTGCGCCGCTCCGGTTTCAACCTCGTGCGGTGATCACGCAGCGGCGCCACGCCAAGCTGCATCAAATCTCCCGGAAACGTCATGACCAACAACCTCCACAACAAGTTTCACACGTGACGTGACGTGACAACTCAGGCGACGAATGATCCGCGGATCCCTCGCCAGCGAGACACTCCTCAGTAGTAGGGATGTCCGATTTCGTTCACTGACCGAACGGTTAGAATGGGGTTTCATTGCGTTCACCGTCGAAATCCTATTTCATCGACGGGCCGTTCACCGTTTCTGCACATGTGCGAAAGGCGCTCATCATGTCACTCCCCCGAAAGTGGACACCGTTCGCCGGCATCCCTGCAACTGCCCCGTTGCTGGCGCTCTGGCTGGTCGTGGCGGCGCTGTTGCCGGTGGGTGTCGCTGAGGCAGCCGAGGGGTTGTACTCGGCCGAGGAAGGACCGAACTGGCGGATTGAACCGTTCGGCGGCCTCTTTACCTTCAAGGATACGGCAACCACCGCCGTGGGCACGGAGCACGAACACGCGGACGTCTACCCCGCCGTGGGGATCAATGTCGCCGCCGGTGGCACCCTGTGGGATCCCAGCCGCGACCAGCCGTTGATGCGCCTCGGGCTGGAGTTGGAGCTCGGCTATCTGTATTCGTGGAACACCGAGGAGTCGCTGCTCCGCGAAAGCACCGAGATGCATCAGTTGCAGGCCATGGCCGGCGCACAAGTTTGGCTCGCCGAGGTGTTCAGCATCTCCGCACTCAGCGGCTACCGGTTTTTGCAGACGACCTTCGAGAGATCGCTGGTGCCGGATTCGGTGCACGTCGAGCACGTCCCGATGTTCGGCCTCGGTCTCGCCCTGGAGCCGACGCTCACCGACGGACTGCGGGTGCGCCTCGAAGGCCGCTGGCTGGTGGACGCACGCGGCACACTGGATTTGTTCAGCGGCTCGCTACGCTTCATCGCCGGTTCGCTGATTCTAGGAGTGCTCGCCGACGCCATTCCCCGCCGCGAGTTCACGCAAGACAACGTAACGTTCCGCACCCGTTTCGCCGCCACAGTAGTCTTCACCCTCGGCGTACGCGGCTAAACCGCCCGCACTTTTGGAATTAGGTAGCTGCGCTCCCCGGCTGCGGTCTTTGTTCCCCTTTGCGAGACCGCCGATACGTAGCGTCGCACGGATCGTTCTCTAGTGCCCACTAACGGGGCTCATGGACACTCACCTGACGGGACTCCGTTGGCGAAAGCACGTGTTCATACTGCTCCATCACTGCCGAAATGTCGTAGGCATTTGTCTCATCGATGGCCGGAACAACGAGCGCCGGCATTCCGGATGGAATCTTCATTCTTGACGACGACGCATCGGTTGAAAACCGGATCGTATGTTCGGCGGAGAAGAACGAAATGGCG
>SKZP01000616.1 GCA_007127275.1 Planctomycetota bacterium | reverse complement strand
TGATCATCACCATGTCGATCGTGGGGATGATCCTGGCGGCGATCGGCGCGATGCTCTTTTCGCTGCTCGACCGCCGCTCGGAGGTCGAGGAGATGTTGCGTGTCGAGGCGATCGGCGCGACGCTGATCGGCCTGATCGTCGAGGACCTCGAAGCGGTTTTCGTCTACAACCTCGACCAACTCGACGAAGTCGGCCTCGACGGCGAAGAAGCGAGCGCCGGCGAAGGCGGCATCGCCAGCGAACAAACCGACTTCTTCGTCGGCACCGGTCGCGGCCGCGGCATCGACTCCCGCGACGAGTTGCACTTCGTGACGAGCAATCCCTCGAAGCTGCGCATTGGCAACACACAATCCGACGTCACCGAGGTCGGCTACTTCCTCCGGGAGAACGACGACCGCCCCGGCAACTACGTGCTCTTCCGCCGCGAAGACTTTCATATCGACCGCGAACCGACCCGGGGAGGCAAGGCCATTCGCCTCTTCGACCGCGTCGTCGGCCTCGAATTCCTCTACTATGCGCGTCCCGAGAGTGATAGCGAGCAGGGCGACCGCGACCCGGAGTCGTTCGACGACTGGGACCACACCGAACAAGGCCGCTTGCCGATCGCCGTGCAGGTGAGCCTCTGGATCGACACTCGCGAGGGCTCGGTCGCACAGCCGCCGGAGCCGCACGAGATCCGCCGCTTCCGCACCCGCATCCTCTTGCCGGACTTCCCGAGCACCGAGGAACTGAGCGAACTCGAGCCCGGCGGCGAAGAGGAGATGGATGGCGTCGTCAACGGCGACGAAGAAGAGGATTCGGAAACCGACTGATTCGAACGTCCCCCCCGGCGGAGCGCTCGCAGGTCCATGAGCGGTGAGAAGTACACAACGTATGCGGCGGAGGTGCTCGAACGAGCGTGCGAGGCGGCACGCCGAATGCGCGAGTGGGATCAGGCCGCGACGGATCGCGTCGTCACCGCCGTGGCCGAGACGGCCTACGCGTTGCGCCACGAGCTTGCCGAGGCGGCGTGCGAGGAAACCGGCATTGGCGTCGTGGGCGACAAAACGGTCAAGAATGCCTGGGCGGCGATGGCGGTCTACCACGACATCATCGAGCGGCGCAGTGCCGGGTGCATCGACGAAGACGCCGCCCGCGGCGTAACGACCTTCGCCGAGCCCCGAGGCCCCGTGCTCGCGCTCACCCCGCTGACCAACCCGACGAGCACCGTAATCGCCAAACTGCTCGTCGCCCTCAAGGCGCGCTGCCCGCTGATCCTGAGCCCACACCGCGCGGCCCGCAAGTGCTCGAAGCTCGCCGCGCAGCGACTGCTTGAGGCGGCACAACAGGCGGGGGCGCCCGAGGCGGCCGTGCAGGTGGTGAGCAAGGCGGACAAAGGCTACCTCGAAGCAATCCTCGAACACCGCGCCCTCTCGCTGATCGTCGCGACGAGCACCGGCAAACTCGTCAAGTGGGCGCAGGACAGTGGCCGTCCCTGCCTCGGCGTCGGCCCCGGCAACGTCCCGGCAATCGTCGACGACACCGCCGACCCCGCAGTGGCCGCGCAAAAAATCGTCACGTCGAAAGGCTTCGACCACGGCACCGTCTGTGCGAGCGAACAGGCGCTGATTGCGACGCCGAAGGCGCAAGCGCCGTTGCGTGCCGCCCTCGAAGCCCGCGGTGCCGTGTTCGTACCGGCCGAGCTCGTCGAGCGCCTCGGCGAGGTTTGCTTTGACAAGGACGCGGGGACCATGCGCGCCGAGGTGGTCGGCCGACCGGCCACGGTGCTCGCCGAGCGCATCGGCCTCGAGGTGCCGGCGGAGACGCGGCTGCTCGTCGCCGAGCTACCGGCGGTGCGGCCCGAGGGGACGAGCGAGGCGCCGCACCCGCTCGCCCACGAGATCCTTGCGCCGGTGCTCGCCTACCTGCCGGCCGCGGACCCGGCACACGCGCTCGAGATGTGCCTGCAGGTCGTCGCCCTCGGTGGCGTCGGCCACACCGCGGTGCTGCACAGCGAGGACGAGGCACTGATCGCGCGCTTCGCGGAGACGGTGCCGGTGCACCGCCTGCTGCTCAACCAGCCCGCCACGCAAGGGGCGCTGGGCGGTTTCACCAACGCGTTGCGCCCGAGCCTCTCCTTGGCCTGCGGCGCCCGCGCCGGCAACGACGTCGCCGCGAACCTCACGCTCGAGCACCTCCTCGAGTACCGCCACCTGCTGGCGGAGCGTCCGAATCCGGGCTGGCAAGCGGTGGCCGAAGAGGCCGCAAAGCCGCCACAGAACCCGTCTGCCGCCGAAGCGCAAGCCGCCCGCGACCGCTACCGCCGAGGGTGACGCCTCACCCACGGATCCACTCTTGACGACCTACCAACCGTCGCGGATACCCCGACCTACCAACCGTGCGCGGATACTCCGACCTACCTACCGTGCACGGATACCCACGGGCGAAGCCCGTGGGCTTGGGGGAGGGGCACAAATCCCGCGTTGTAGGCTTGAGAGGCGGTTGGCGAACTCGGACGAAGCCCGTGAGCTTCTCCACCCACCTCGAAGGGCTTGCACCCTACGCTCGCCTTTTCTACGGAAGGCACAGAAACGTTTCGTCGGTCGCCGTTGAGCGGTCCTTCATGCTAAAGAG
>SKZP01000283.1 GCA_007127275.1 Planctomycetota bacterium | reverse complement strand
GCGGCCCTCCCGCCGTTGCGCACACGACTAGAACGCGCCAGCCGGGGCCGCCACGTGCGGCGTGCCCAGCGCCTCGCGCACCGTATTCACGGGCTCGGCGACTACCGAGTGCCGACGAAGCTGTGGCGCATGGCATTTCACCTTACGCTTGCGCAGAGTGGCCGCCGTCGCTGTCGCTACCTCGCAGAGCGCGCCGCCGCTGCATGGTCACGGTTCAGACGCTGACCGGGGCGGCCGGCAGAGAGTACAGAAGTCGGCGGGCGCTATGTTCTCGCTACCGGCTGCGGGTGTGCTGCTCCCAGACGGCCTGCACGGCGTCGGCAATCTCTCGCCCCACCTCCTCGGGGACGTCGTCCTCATCAGCGTGGCGCCGCCACTTCGCCCGGAGGGCGGCTTGCAGGTCCGCCTTGGCCTTCTCCGCCGTGAGTTCGAGCCGGCAGTAGGCGTAGAGCCGGTTCTCGCTCCGCTCGCTGACTGCCCAGGCGGCAACGCGAAAGCGGCGCCGCGGATCTCGGTCTACAGCGGCGAAAAGACTCGGCGGGTAGCGGGGCAGCTTGCGAGGAATCTTCACAGGGTCGCCGTCGTAGTGGCGCTCGGGCCATTCTGCGAGGGCGAGGGCAACGCCACTACGTCCCGGCGTCTCGAGCACGACGACTTCGGCGGCGCGGATCTCGGTGTGTACGAGACGGTTCTGCGCCTCGGCAAGCAGGCGAAGCATTTGGCGCTGCGCCGAGGCCAGCGCCTGGTCCTGCGCGGGGACAATTGCTTCCTCCAGCGAGGTGAGCGCCGGGGACCCTCCCACGGCTACAAGCCGCGTCGGCCCGGCAAACGCCTCGGGTTTGGTGTACCAGTTCGGCTCCTCGGCGTAGCCCAGGCGGACGGGCGTCGGAGTCAGGTGCTGTTGCGCGACCTCCGCCTGCCAGCGGTCGAGCGCGTCCTGGCTCTGGCAACCGCCGGAAACCACCCCCGCGCTTGCGAGAAGGAGTGCGACGACGGCTACAATGGTGAGGAGATACGCGGTGCGCATGCGTCCGGTCACTCGCGCATGGCGAAAATGTACCCTTCGTGGGTTCCGAAGTAGATCACCCGGTTGTCCGGGTCGTTGTTGGCGAGGACAAACGGGAACGCCGTGACGTCGAAGCGGCGGACGTGCTCCTCACCGGTTTCGGAGTCGCGTTCCGTGTCTGGTTGGCCCGAGTCGGCGTCGACACGGAAGATGTACTTGCGACCCTCGGGGGTCGTTTCGAGCATGTACATCCAGGTGTTGCCCTTCATCAACGGGCGGATGTCGCGCCGCTCCTCGCTCGCCATGAGTTCCTCGCGGGACATCCGACCGTTGCGGAACGCGCGGTAGGTTTCGTCGCTGACCAGCGGCAGGGACCACTTCGGTTCGGCAACGTCTTCCCCTCGCTCTGCGGGACGCAGCACACGCTCACCCTCCCCCATGTCGACCCAGGCGGGACGAATGCAGTGCATCTGCGTCGGCGTCTGGAAAAGGACGTAGTAGTCCTGTATGAACGGCGAGCTGACAATGGGCTCGCCAGCGGGAAACTGGAAATGGACGCGACTCGACTTGTCCATCACGTAAAGCGAGCCGGTGACGTCGCCAAACCAGAACATGTTGTACTTCAACGCGGCAGGCGCAAGAAGACGAATTTGGGTCCCATCATCAAAGGGATACTGCCAGTTCCGGTCGCCGGTGCGTGCGTCGACGCTTAAGAAGTGACCGCTTTCCGAGTAGAAGTAGACTTGGTTGTCGTCCGCAAAGAGCGGCGCCGCGACGCGAGCACCGCGCTTCTTTCCTTGCCAGAACCACTGCGGCCCTTGGGTGTTGCGGTCGAGCCATGCGTAGACGCGGAAGTTTTGCGCCACCCCGAAGAAAAAGCCGAGCGTGGTCGCCAGAATCGGCGAGGTCGGCGTCTCGTATATGAAGCGCTGATTGATCAACTGCTGCCCCGTCGGCTGCCCTTCACGGAGGAAGGTCTTGACCCGCGGCCCTTCGAGGTGAAAGGCAATGCGGTCGGCGTAGGCCGAGGGGGGGTCGACCGGTTGATGTTCGAGGTCGGCCGTCCAGTCGAGCGTGAAGTCGAGCGCATTGAGGCGGTAGATGTGGTGATTCGAAAAGATGGCGTAGAGATCTCGCACGTCGCTGTCGTCGCGGTAGTGCAACTCGGTCATGTAGGCGTCGTCTTCCCGCACACTGATGGAGCGGGAGAGATCCTGCTCGGCATCCATGAGGCGCAGGGGGACTTGGCGCAGCGTGTTGCGGTAAAAGTCAATGGAACGCGGTTCTTGGGTCGGAGCCGCGTCCCGGCGGGACTCACCACCGCCGCCGTGTTGCTCGGCGGATTCGTCCGGGGAGACGCAAGCGAAGAGTGCGCTGGCCAAGAGGCATACAGCGGCAAAGGCGGCGAAGCGAAACTGGCGCAAGCGGGCCATGGGCCTCGGCTCCTTCAGGGGCGGAGGAAGAACGACGAACGCAAACGAACGACTCGTGCGGGGCAGCGATGCTTGGAGGGGTGGCGCAAAGCGTACCAAGTCCGCCACCCTGGGACAAGAGAATGGCATGAGTACCGTGCAACTTCAATCTGTGAAAACGTCGGTGCCAAGTCCACGGGC
>SKZP01000401.1 GCA_007127275.1 Planctomycetota bacterium | reverse complement strand
CTTGACCTGCCGGTGTTCTCGTGTCTTGCTTCCTGTCATTGGCAGCGAAGGACTCGGGAGAATGGGAGCGGGACATGGCAGACGAGACGTCGCTTGGAAACCAGGATCACGATCAGCGGTTCAAGGAGGCGGTGCGGACCTTCTTTGCCGAGTTTCTCGAGTTGGCGGTGCCGTCGCTGGCGCCGCAAATCGACGCGACGCGGGTGCGGTGGGTGGAGCAGGAAACGCTTGTGGATCCGCCGGACGGGGCGCGCCACGTGATGGACCTTGTCGCCGAGGTGCCGATGCGTACCGACGACGACGTCGAGAGCTGGGTGCAGATTGTCGTGCTGATTGAGATCGACAGCCGCGGCTCGGTGACGATGCTTCGCACGCAAATTGAGCGCTACTATCACGCGTTGCGCTCGCGCTACCCTGAGTATGATGTGCTGCCGATCGCGATGCTGCTGCGCGTCGGCCTCAACGGCCTCGGCTGGTATCCCATTGAGCGCTACCTCGGCGAGCGCTGCATCTTCAAGCTGCAGTTTGCCTACGTCGGCCTCCCGGCGCTCGACGCCGTGGAGTACGTCACCGGCAGCAATTCGTTCGCGGTGGCCCTCTCGGCGTTAATGAAGGTGAAGGCCGAGCGTCGCGCCTGGCTGAAAGCGCAAGCGCTGAAGCGCGTCGCCGAAGCCGACGAGACGGAGCAGCGCCAGTTTATTCTGGGCGAGATCGTCGACGCCTATCTAAAATTGGACGAGCAAGAGAACGCCGAGTTCGAAGAACTGCTCGGCAAACGGCAATACGAAAGGGCAAAGACCATGACGACCACCTGGCACCAAAAAGGCCGCGCCGAAGGCAAAGCGGAAGGCAAAGCGGAAGGCAAAGCGGAAATGTTGCTTCGCTTGGGTACTCGCCGATTCGGCGACCCCCCGCGGGAGGTACGCGATGCTTTGACGGCGATGAGCGACCCTGTCGAGCTCGAGATTCTTGCGGACCGACTCCTCGACGCCAAGGACTGGCAGGAGCTGTTGCAACAGCCATAGCCCGCCAGTGGTGTACCTCGTGGAGAGTGCGGACGAAGACTGCATCTGCGGCCCCCGCCGTCTGTTTTCGCATGTCGGGTTGCGCGTGCTGGCTTGGGCGCTTGGGGGCTGTGAAAAAGCAACGGCACTCGGGCGGCAGCCCTGGGCCTCCGGGACGAACGAACAATCCCATTCCCCTCTGTGCCAAAGGGATCAGCTGGCAAACCGGGGACGCGGCATATGGAGGCGAGACGTTTTTCTTCGACTCCAGGCGCACCACGGACTTGCCTCCGGACCCGAAGGGGAAACCGGTTCGCATGCGGCTAGCCGCAATACGAAAGGTCAACAGCCATGACAACCACCTGGCACCAAAGGGGGCGCATCGAAGGCAAAGCGGAAGGCAAAGCGGAAATGTTGCTTCGCTTGGGTAGGCGGCGGTTCGGCGCACCCCCGCAGGCGGTATGCGACGCTTTGGCGGCGATAAGCGACCCGGTCGAACTCGAAGTGCTTGCGGACCGACTCTTCGACGCCAAGGACTGGCAGGAGATGCTTCAACAACCGTAGTCTGCCAGGGGTGCGCATGCACGCGCAGTCACCGTATTGCGGTGGCTAAGGAGCTGTCAGAAAGTTACTTCAGAATTTGAGCACTTGCGCTCGACTGTGCTTCGTTGTCGTCGTTTCCGTTGCTCAACGTGGCTACGGCCACGCCTCTGCTGCTCAACTCCCTCCGCCTTGCACAGCCTTCGCTCGTGACGCTCAACGTTCGGAAGTAATTTCCTGACAGCTCCTAAGACTTTGAGTTGCCGTGGCCAGTTCCCGCGTACACGACAATGGAGGGAGCATGTCCCGCGCTTCGGGGTGCTTGGCACAAGAGACCTCCACGCTCACAGGTGCTGAAATGCGGGGGCGGTTCTGGCTCCATGACGCGCGGTTGCATATACTTCGCACGTGACGCGACCTTGCGGGAGCTTTGCGACGTGACGATACGGTTCGATCCGCATGCCAAACGGCTAGAGTGCTCGGTGGGCGACCTTGTCGAAACCGGCGAGGAACGTTTTAAGCCGGGATCCGTTAGGCACAGACGCAAGCAGATGGGGCGCGTCGTTCATGAGGCACACCAGGCGGCACAACTGGAACTTTACAGCGGCTACCGGCGCGAAGTGCATGTGCGCTACGAGACCGTCGTCGACGAAATTGACGTGCTCGTCACCGGGCGTATTGACGGCGCGTATCAACAGGGCGACACGCTTGTCGTCGAGGAGGTGAAGAGCATACTCGGCCCCGGCAGCGAGCTTGCAATGCTCGACCAGGCACGACTCTCCCGGTACGAGGAACAGGTTGCGCTGTATTGCCAGATGCTAGCTGCACAGGAGCCGCCGCCGGCGAAGTCGTTCTTTCCGGTGGTGGTTCTCGTCAGTGTGCTCGACGGGTCGCGGCTGGATCATCCGGTCGCGCTGGAGGCGGTTTCGGAGACGCTGCTTGAACAGCGCTTGCGCTCACTAATTGAGCGTTTCGGCGAGGCGGAGGAGGAATTTCGTCGCCGGCGCGCGCTGGCCGAGGCGTTGCCGTTTCCGTTCGCCGAGTTTCGTGCGCAGCAGCGCGAGATGGTCGGCTTCCTTG
>SKZP01000407.1 GCA_007127275.1 Planctomycetota bacterium | reverse complement strand
GTGGCGCCGGTGCTCGACGTCGAGAAGACCTCGACTTCGTTCGACGGTGACTCCGTGTCGGTCATGGTGACGACCACTTCCTCGTTCGCCACCAGCGGAGGACCCTGCCATTCATACTCGAAGTCGGAGTCGCGCGAGATGGAGGTCAGGCCTGCTGGGTGGTCAATCTCGTTGGAGATGGTCGCGTTGTTTACGAAGGTATTGTTGTCGTGGTCTCCGTACTCGAAGGTGCCGGAGCCGACGTACCCTGAGAGCGTGCGTGAGTGGATGTTGAACACGCTGTCGAAGGGGAGGCTCTCGTTGTTGAAGTGAATGTAGGCCGGCCCGGTGATCTGCACCGCACTTCCCGTGGGGCCGCCGACGCGGAATCTTGCCGAGGCGGTCGTGTTGTTCGTGTTCTCGTTGTAGCTCAACGTATACCGGGCCCAGATGCGGTCTTGGTCGACGTCGTCCGACGCCTCCGCGGAACAGGCTACGGAAACGAGAAGTGCCAACAACAGTATGCCTGCCAGGCGAGCGTAGTACATGACCCAATCCTTTCAGCAGAAGAGCGGTACCGGAGGTGAGACTCGCGAAGAGGCGTCAAAAGCTGTGCAGCTCGTGCGAATGTAGGCTAGCGGACGTCCCGTGGGGCGTCCAGACGGCAAAAGGCAGGGCAGGTCGGGACCTACCCTGCCTTCTTTAGTGCTCGCGAACGTACTTTGTTCGCATGGCCCTCGCTTCTCTTACGCGAAGCGCAGCGCTTTGGTGACGGTGACGTGCTCGAGGGCCTGGATGGTGTCGACCACTTGTTGGCTCGGCGCCTCGTCGACGGAGACGAGCGCAACGGCTTCGCCGCCTTTCGGGTGCCGGCCAAGGTGGAAGTAGCCGATGTTGGTGCCGGCTTCGCCGAGGACGGCACCGATCGCGCCGATCTGGCCCGGGCGGTCGTTGTTGCGAATGTAGATCATGTGCGGGGTCAGCTCCGCCTCGAGCTGCACGCGGTTGAGCTCGACGACGCGCGGCTTGCTGCTGAACAGCGTGCCCACCGCACTGACGCCGCTCTTTTGCGGATCCCCTTCGTTGACAATCAGGCGCACCTCCGTCTGGTACTCGCGGCCCGAGTCGCTCGTCGACTCGGAGATCTCAATGCCGCGCGACTTCGCGACGAGTGGCGCGTTGACCACGTTGACCGACTCCATGGACTTCGCAAGCAGCCCCTTGAGCGCAAGCGCGGTCAGCGGCTTGACATTGAGCGAGGCGACAGGGCCCGCGTATTCAATGCGGATGCTGTTGATGGGTCCGGAGTAGATCTGGCCGAGCAGGGCGCCGAGTTGGTCGGCAAGCTGCATGTACGGCTTGAGCCGCGGTGCGTCTTCCGCACTCACACTCGGCATGTTCAGCGCGTTCGTCACCACGCCGCCGACGAGGTAGTCGGCCATCTGCTCCGCGACCTGCACGGCGACGTTCACCTGTGCCTCTTCCGTCGAGGCGCCGAGGTGTGGCGTCAGCACGACCTCGTCCAACTCGAACAGCGGGTTCTCGCGCGCCGGCTCCTCCTCGAAGACGTCAATGGCCGCGGAGGCGACCTGACCCGACTTGATGGCCTCGGCCAGTGCCGGCTCGTCAATGAGGCCGCCGCGGGCGCAGTTGACGACCCGCACGCCCTTCTTCGTCTTCGCAAGCGTGTCCTTGTTGAGGATCTTGCGGGTGTCGTCGGTCAGCGGCGTGTGCAGCGAGATGAAGTCGGCCTGGCCGAGCAACTGATCCAGCTCGACGCGTTCGACGCCGACGTCGCGAGCCCGCTCGTCGGTGAGGAAGGGGTCGAACGCGAGCACGCGCATCTTCAGGCCGTTGGCCCGCTCGGCGACAATGGAGCCAATATTGCCGCAACCAATCAGGCCGAGCGTCTTGCCAGTCAGCTCGGTCCCCATGAACTTCGACTTTTCCCACTTGCCTTGGCGGGTCGAGGCGTCGGCGGCGGCAATGCGGCGCGCTGCGGCGAAAAGCATGGCAATGGTGTGCTCGGCGGTCGTCGTCGAGTTGCCGAACGGCGTGTTCATCACGACGACGCCACGCTTCGAGGCGGCGTTGACGTCAATGTTGTCCACGCCAATGCCGGCGCGGCCGACCACCTTCAGCTTCTCGGCGCGCTGAATGAGGTCTTCGGTCAGCTTGGTCGCCGAGCGCACGGCGACGCCGTCGAAGCCGCCAATGATCTCGGCGAGTTCTTCCGGTTTGAGGCCGGTCTTGCGCTCGACCTGGATGCCTCGCTTGGAGAACACCTCGTCGGCCAAGGGGCTCATGTTGTCGGCAATAAGAACACGGTACTCTTTGTTCGACTCACTCATGGTGCTGGACACTTCCTAGTCTTCTAGCGGGTAAACGAAACTCTCACGAACAACTTCTACTTCTCTTGGTTCGCCGCGACGCAATGCGGAACGCGGTGCCGGCGCGGCGTGGCAGTCACACGTGGACTTGCTCGACCGTGTGGTCCGCGACGCGAAATCCGTGACGTCCCATCCGCAGGGCTTGCCGACGCAAGGCGCCCTCCGCTGCGCGTCGCGGCGCACGACGTGGGGATCATCCGCCACGACGCGCCTCGTGGTAGGCCCACTCAATCCACGGCAGCAGCGCTTCCAAGTC
>SKZP01000461.1 GCA_007127275.1 Planctomycetota bacterium | reverse complement strand
GTTCCGCGGAAACGCCAAGTGCTGCGTCAGGGGCCTGACGCAATGCAAGGCTAGCTAGCTAGGCGGGCATCAGCTTGAATCGGCGCAGGCGCCGTTGGATCTCGTCGGACAATTCCGGCTGCACGTACGGGCGCTCGGTCAATTCGCGCAGGGGTGCCGCGAGGTCGACGAGGCCGTCGCGGATCGCTTCCATGCAGTAGTTCACCACTTCGTCGCGTACCGCGTGCGCCTCCGACGCGGACGTGCCAATGTGTTCGCGCAGCGCCACCCTGCACATGGTCGACAAAATGGCCCGGCGCTCGGGCATTTCCAGTGTTTCCTCCGCGGTCAGTTCGTCCTGCAACTCGCGGAACAAGTTCCGCGCGTGCTCCGCCATTCGCGTCGACTCCTCGCCGGTGCCAATCAGCTCCCCCAGGATGCTCTTCACCGTCAGCGAGGTGGTCTTTTTCATCATTGCGTCAATGATGTGGTTGCGGTGGTGCTGCTCGTACAGCGGACTCAGGCCAATCTGGCCGAGGACCTCGGCGAGGTCAGCGACATTTTGCGGACTCCAGATGACGCGGTACTCGACGAGGTCGTCCCACGCCGCGAGCACCGTTTCCAGCAGGTTCTGGCGCATCGTTGCGTCGACCGCCGGCGTCAGTGCCATGCGCTGAATCCCCTGCATGACGCGGGGCAAGAGGTCCGTGTAGGCGGTCGTTTCGTGGCCGAGGTCGTAGACAATGCCGTCCTCGGTCTGCCGGGTCCGTGAGACCTTCTCCGGATATTTCGAACGCAGCAGGTGGATCAGCAACCCGGCAATCTCGCTGCGCAGCATCACCGGCAGCTCGCGGGCAATGCCGAGGAAGCCGAGCGCTTCAATGATGGCGTAGGTATCCGAGGAGGTACGTGCGAGACGCAGAAACTCCTCGCTCATCGACGTCAGGGTTTGCACGTCGACGACACCGCTCGCAGCGAGCCGGCCCGCGGCGACGTAAAGCGGCGACTTGTTCGGGTAGTCGTCGTCGTGCAAGTGCTCGAGAAACGCCTGCAACGTCGCGCGGATTTCCTCGACGTCCTTCTCATCCGGCTCCGGGGGTGGCCCCTTTGCCTCCTCAAGCTTCGGCGTTAGCCCCATCACGTTGACGGCCTGGCCGGCGCGCAGCCGCATCAACCGCTCCGCGAGGCGCCCGTCAATTTCTCCGGTCGCTTCCGGAACGTGCGTCGCGAGAAATGCCGAGCCAATGCGCCCGGCAATCTCCGCGGCACGCTGGCGAGTGATCCGGTAGCGGTTGCGGCTTACCGCGCGGCGCAACACAGGCAACACCGCCGGCCCCATGCGACGGATCACGCTGGCAATGTGATCCTGGCTCTGTTCGAGACGGTGCTCGTGGATGTCGTCGAGCAACGCGTCGGCCAGGGAGCGCCGCGTTTCCACGGTGACGTCGGGCTGTACGAGAAAGGGGCAGTCGAGAATGGTCAGCCGCACCTGAACGTTGCTGACACCGTAGATCTCGAGCAGCTTCGCGGCGACCTCTTCGCTCGTTTCCTCCGGCAGGCCCGTGTGGAAGAAAACGGTAGAAAGCAGCGCAATGGTCGTCTCCTTCTTGTCCTCGTCGAGGCCTTCGAGCCGTTCGAGCAAGGCACGCACGCCGTCGAGGCCGTAACCACGGAGCGCCGCGGCGAGGCGGGCGGAGACGGCGTCGAGTTCGTTGCCGCGAATCGCGCGGTCGGCCATCTCCTGCACAAGCGCCTTGAGCGACTCGCGGTCGGGCGCGATCTCGGCAAGCAGCGAAAGATACAGCGCTCGGATGCGCGGGTCCGTCGCCTCGTCGAAGTCGGCACGTAACGTCTCGACCAGGTCCGGGGCCTCGGCAAGCGCTTTGTATACCGCGTAGACCTCGCTGCTCAGGTCGTCGTAGCGGGTGATCAGCAGGCGGTTGAGTTGCTGGCACAGCTTCTTGAGCGCCGAGGCGTCCTCGGCGGCGACCGGCGGCGCGACGGCGCGCAGCGTGCGCAACAGCCCCTCCTGCAGCGAAATGGTGATGCCGCGGCCGCGCAACGTGCCGACGAGCACGGCGTACATGACTCGCAATTCCGCATGCTGCACGTTCGCGGCCATCCGCTCGAGCGTGGCGAGAATGGCCTGGCGCTCGGCCTCGTTGCCGACGCAAAGCTGCCCGACCGCCTCGGAGAGCTTTTCCGAGAGCCCGAGGTCGGTCAACCCCTGGACCGCCTCGCGGCGCACGCTCGCGTCCTCATCCTGAATGGCCTGCAACAGCAGCGAGGCACGGTCGTTGGGCTCGAGCGAGATGAGGCGCAGCTTGCGGATCGCTTCAATCTTTTCGTTCGGGTTCGTGCTCGTCAGGATGGCGACTTGCAGGCGTGCAATCTCCGCCTCGCCGAACAGACTGACGAATTCGCTGCGTCCGCCAGTGCGCAACGTCAACCCGCTTGGCACGTCACCCGTGCCAGGCACAAGGCCGTTGCCTTCCGCTTTCGCTGCGGCCTCGCGCTGCCCCGGCTGTGACGGCGTCTCCGTGCCGGCCTGGTTCGCCCCGGCGGCGAGCACCTCTTCGTCGAGGCACAGCACCCGCATCGTGCGCCCTTCTACCGTCGCGTCGACAAGGGCCAGCGGCATCGCCGCG
>SKZP01000160.1 GCA_007127275.1 Planctomycetota bacterium | reverse complement strand
GGATCAGGCGACGCAACAGGCCTTCGATCAGGCCACGGCGTTCGGGCAGCAGATGGCGCAGGTCGCCTCCAGCGCGGCGGCGAAGCCACCGGTGGTGATGTCCGGCCATCCGCCGGCGCAGCCACCGCAGGCGCAAGAGCCCGCCCAGTCCCAGGCACCACAACAGGGCCAGGAGGCGCGCTTCTGCGGCGAGTGCGGCAAGTCGGTCTCTGCGACGGATCGCTTCTGCCGTTATTGCGGACAGGGTTTGAACGCGTAACGGCCGGGGGAGTTGTCGCGATGCGCCACTGGTTCGATCCGTACCGCCCGTGTTGCCGTGCCACGTTGGCCGAGGCCGGCTCGGAGGCCTTTCGCGTCTGCGGGCAGTGCGGGGAACGCTTCGAGCGTTGCCCACACTGCGGCGACGCCCTCACGCCGGTCGGCTACTGTGCGGCGTGCGTGCGGCCGCTGGCCCAGTTCCTTTCTTCCTTGGGCAAAGCAGGCGAAGTCGGCGGCGTCTCCGTACAACTCGGCAACGCCGGCCGCGCGCGACTGCGCATTCACCGTTGCGAGTTGCACGTGCCTGGGCTGATGGAGACGCCACAAGACGACCCGGATGCGCACCGCTGGCTCGCGCCCGGCGAAACGGTCAACGCGGCGATTCCTGAGTTGCTCCCCCAGCAACCAGGCGTGTACGAAGTGCGCGCCAAGCTCGTTGTCGAAAACGAAACGGGCAACCGTTTCGGTTTCGCAGGAGCGGCTCCGTTGCCCGCAGTCGTCGCCGTGACGGGTGGTCCGCATGTGAACGTGCAAGGCGGTCTCGGCACCGGCGCGATGATTTATGTGAATGCGCCGTCACACGCCGCGTCCGACTCGCCACCAACGACCTCGACATGGGCCGACCTCCCGCTCGACCACCACGAACCGACGGAGCGAGCCGCTCTGGCGCTGGACAGCGACGGCATCGTCACTCGCGACACGGTGCTTACGGTGCCGCACTTCGAAACGGGCGAGCCGCAGGCGTTCCCGCTCGGCGACGGCGTCGTCCTGGGCCGCAACCGCCCGGAACGCGATCCCGGCATCCATGCCTGCCTACGGTTGATGCCCCGCAACACCGCAAACGACGAGATCACCCAAGCAGTTTCCGGCCGGCACTGGCACTTCACCGCAGTCGCCGGCCGCCTCCAGCTCACCCACCTGGGAAGCCTCCCCTGCCAGGTAGGCAAAAGCCCCGTACATCAAGACCAATCAATTCCGCTAGACCTGCGCGAGTCAGTCACTCCCGTACCAAGCATCGCCCCAAACTGGCGCTTCCGCTTCGACGTGCGAATAACCAAAGAACAAGTCGAGCAAATCAACATGGTTCGCATTCGCTGATGGCGGTAACCAGAAGCCGCGCTGAAACGACATTGCGAAAGTCGCTATTGCCCCGGCTTTCCAATGTCGACGTCCTGCGCTGTTGACTTCGCGTTTGCGCCCCCCCCGATCCCTACTCGGCGTCAAAACGGTTTTCCGCTTCCAGCCGGCGCAAATAGGGCTGGCGCCGGGCACGGTCCACGCTGGCAGGGACCTCGAGTAGCAGGTGCGGATGCCTCGACTCGCTGTTTCTTGTTGGTTCGCCGACGGTGCTTCGCTTGAAGGTGTTGCCCGTTAGTTGCGGCATGCATTGGTGCAGGGCGACGGCACCGCCGGCTCGGTCGGCGTGATTGCCCTCAAAGCGACAGCGCTTGAGGCGCGACTCCGTGGACACCTCGACGAGGGCGAGGGCGCCGCCGGCTCGCTTCGCGCGGTTGCGCGTGAATTGGTTTGCCTCAAGCACGCGGTGGCACTGCCACAACATGAGGGCGCCGCCGCTGGAGCCGGAACGGTTGTCGACGAAGGGGCATTTGCTGACGTGTACCCTTCGGCAGCGCACGAGCAAAACGGCGCCGCCAGCGGCCTGCGAGACATTGTCAGCAAACGTTGTACGCAGGAGCGTCACTTCGCTGCGCTCGGCGTATATCGCTCCGCCACCGGTCGGGTGCGCGCTTGCTTCGGCTTGGTCGCGTCTGGCGACCCCTTGTTTTCCGTTTACGCGGCCCTCGGAGAGCCGGCAGTCTACGAGTACGAGATCGGCGTCCCACGCGGCGAGCAGACCGCCGGAGCGCATGGGTCGCTGCTGTGACCGGTCGTTTTCGGTTTCCTCGCGCAGGCTTCCCCGGGCGGCGGTAATGTGCGTCGCACGCAAGTGCGCGCGACCGCCGGTGACGTGGATGCCTCGCCAGGTACGACCGTCGTGGCCGGGCTCGAAACGCACCGGCTGATGCTTGGAGCCGTGTGTGAAGAGCTCGCCCCGCACGACGAGTCGCGCGCCGGGGGAGACGCGCAGGACCGCCCCGGGGCCAATGTCGAGACGCTCGCCGCGCTCGACGACGACGTCGCGTTCAATCACGTGTGCGTAGCCGGGCAGTGCGCCGGAAAGGGTTCGACGGCGCACGCGTTTGGGCTTTCCTTCGTGTGCCAACTCGGCGAGTTCGCGGTAGACGTCGGCGAAGATGTGTATGCGTGCCGCACGCGGCAAGTCGAGTTCTTCGTCGGCGCTGCGAACGTGCCGGAGAAAGTGGCGGGCATCATGACGCGACGACAAACGCTGCGCTTGCTGCTGAAACGTTCGG
>SKZP01000579.1 GCA_007127275.1 Planctomycetota bacterium | reverse complement strand
GAGCACCGCCGGCTCGTCGCCGAGGCGCTCTACGAACTCGCGCAACTCGGCGTGATCACGTGTAATCAGCATGCGCGGCCGCATCCGCTCGGGCAGTTGCGCGAGCATCAGCTTGCCGTGCGTGCGCCACACGCCGTGCGGATCATTGATTACCCGCGTGGTGGGACTCGACTCGGCGAGCTTTGTTGCAAAGGCCAGAATGGCCTCGATCCGTGCGCGGTAGAACGTCTCGTAACGTCCGTCGTCCTCGTCGAGCGGCCGCGGCCGCGCCAGCAGCCGCATCAGCACCAACTCGCACGCATTCAGGTCCCACCACGACGGCTCGCAAGCAAGCAGCGCCGCAAGGTACGCCTCCCGCGACATGGGCCCCTCGGCGGAATCATCCCCCGGCGGCGCCACCTCTTGGGCGAGGCCGCGCACCGTGCCATCTACGCCGAGCGAGAGCCCGTCGGCACTGACCCAGCCGACTCGATGTCCGCGCCGCCACGCTTCGTAGCTCAGGCAGGTCGTCGTATAGCCCGGTCGCTGCACCGCCGGATTGCCAACCAGCACCGCAATTCGCACAAGCACTCCGTTCGCCGAAACTCTGCGTGGTCACACGTTTCGCTGCTTCCCCCGCGACGCGTCTACCTCGCCCCCCTGCTCGTATAAGATTAGCAACGCCGCACCGGGGGGCGTAATACTCAAAGTTGCACAGCGGTTGTTTTTCAAGCCCAGGGGCTTCGCCGTTCGCTCGCCCCCTCTTCGCGTCTCCGGTCCACGGGCGACGAGCGCGGGCTCGGTTGACGGGCTTGTGCGCTCGCCCGGTGCGCAACGGAATCCGGAGGGGTCGGCGACCGTCCAAGTTCACACCTACAACAAACGTCGGATGCCCCGGCCGCTCGGCGCTCCCTTCGCACGGTGGAATTCCCGTCACGGGTTTGCCGTGCTCTCGGCAAGGATCTACCGTAGCGGCAACGTTCTGTGACTCGCACGCATTCGAAACGCCCCCGCCTGTAGCTACCGTTGCGCGGCTCGATGATTGCGGAGTTGCCCGCCTACGAGGATGCCTGGAGTGCGGACTGGTCCGCGCATGGCACGGCGGATACGGTCTGCGCGGCCACGCTTGCGAAACGGCTGCGCGACCCCATTTGGCGGCATGCGCCGCGGCAGCCCTGGCGCACGGCGTTTCGCTACGCCCTCGGCTGGTGGGGGCTTTCGCTTGTGCGTGAGCTGGTGCACCGCAGCGGCCCAGAAATGGCGCCGACGCTCGCCGAGGCGCTTGCCGACTTGTTCGCCGCGGTGCCGCTCAAGGCGAAGCGCATTGCCCGTCGCAACCTGCGCCTCGTCTTTCCCGAGGCCGCCGAGGCGTGGCGCCGCGAGACCCTGCGCAGGAACCTGTACGAGGTGGTACGCACGCTGATGGCCACGGTGGCTCTCGAGCGTCTGCGTCCGCACGAGGTGCTCGAACAAGTGCGGACCACCGGCGAGGCGCATCTTGCCGCGGCGCTTGATCAGGGGCGCGGCGCGGTCGTGCTCACCGGGCACTACGGCCCGTTTCCGCTCGGCTTTACCCGCCTCGCCGCCGCCGGTTGGCCCGTTGCGGTGATTGTCCGCCGGCAAAAGGATGTCGTCTTCGAGGACCACTGGAAGAAGTTGCGCGACCGCTTCGGCGTGTTGAGCATTCCGCACCAGCCGGCGCGGCTCTCCGTCGGCCTCGCGCTCAAGCACCTGCGCAGCGGCGGACTGCTCTACATGGCCGGAGACCAGAAGGCTCCCGGCGAGGATTACTCCGTCCCCTTCTTCGGCCACAAGGTGCATACCCACGGGCTGCCGGCGCGACTAAGCCTTCATACCGGCGCTCCGCTGCTTACCGCCTTCGTCACCTTCAACGAGCCATCCTCCCAGCGCATGACGCTTTCGGTGGAGCCGCCGCTGGCCTCGCCGAGCTGCCCGCCGGCAACGTGCCGCTCGCAGTCCCAGGAAGCGGTCGTTGAGCTGCTGCGCGGCTACCACAGGCGCCTCGAAGCGGCAATTCGCCGCCGTCCCCCCGCCTGGTGGTGGCTGCACAATCGCTTTCACCGCTGGCCTGGCCACGGCCCGTGAGTTGATGTACCCGCAGAGAAAATTCTCAAATTTCGTGAACGAGTGTTCGGGTCCGGACCGCCAGGGACGAGCACCACGTTTGCCGGCGCAATGACCGCTCCCCAATTCTTTGCGTCGCGGGGGGTTGGCGGCATTGCGGCGAATCTACGCGTGCGATTGGGCGCGCAGCGTGGCGTTGCGCAGGCGGCAATGGCGCGTTTACCTTTGAGCGGCTCGGCAAACGCGGCCGAGCATGCGGCGACTCGTGCAGCCGCGGGGCAGGTTCGACCTGCCGGGCTTGAACGGATAGGTGTGGATGGCGGGCAAACGCAATTTGTTGCGCGGGCTGCTCAAGGTGGTGCTTCCGCTTGCGGTGATCGCTGTGGCGGGGCTGGTTGCCGCGGCGCTTGTTTTTCTGCGGCCGGAGCCACCGGTGATCGAGCCGCAGCCGGTGGTCTCGCCGATTGTGGACGTGGAGGTGCTGCGTCTGGTCGAGGCGGACCGCTTTCGCGTTCACAGCCAGGGGCAAGTGCGGGCGAAGCGACGCACCACGCTTGCCGCGCAGGTCGGCG
>SKZP01000515.1 GCA_007127275.1 Planctomycetota bacterium | reverse complement strand
GGTGCGCGCCGACTTCATGACCGCGCTGCTTGCCCGTGAAATGCTCAAGCGCAAACCCGGCTCGCCGATTCTTTATGACCTGCGCTCCTCGAAGATCGTGCCGGAGACGATCGAGGCCGCCGGTGGCCAGCCGGTGCGGGTGCGCGTCGGCCACAGCTTCGCGAAAGCGGTGATGCGCGAGACCGGTGCCGTCTTTGGCGGCGAGCTGAGCGGGCACTGCTATTTCTGGGAGGCGTACAAGTCGGACAGCGCCATCCTCACGCTCGTCGAGGTGCTGAACATGTTGCGCGCCCACGGCAACCCGCCGCTGAGCACGCTGGTCAAGCCGCTGCTCGTCTACCACGGCACCGGCGAGGTGAACTTCCGCGTCAGCGACAAGGAGGCCACGCTCCAGGCCCTCGAAGAGCGCTACGGCAAAGCAAGCGGCGCGACGCTCGACTGGCTCGACGGGATCACCGTGGACTTCGGCGACTGGTGGTTCAACGTCCGCCCCAGCAATACCGAGCCGCTGCTGCGCCTGACGCTCGAAGCGAGTACGAGCGAGCAAATGCAGGAGAAACTCGCCGAACTCAAGCCACAACTTGGCGAAGAGGACGCCCATTGAGCAGGACCGCGGGTGAGCCCGCCGAGCGCGGTGCGCGCGGCGGCGGCACGGGTGCGTCCGGGGTGGTGGGGGTGGTGGCGAGCGAGTGCGTGACCGTCGAGGATCTTCTGGGGTGGCCGAGCCCGGAGGCGGTCGTCGAATGGATGCTGAGCGCGGCCAGCCAGGTGCACAACGACCCGATGGTGGCGGTGATGCTCTGCCAACAAGCGCTGGCGACGACGCTCGGCCGGATGCTCGGTCGGCCGGAGACGAACGCCGGGCAAGTCCTCGAGATGCTGCGCCTCGCTGCCTCGCTGCCCAGTGTCCCCGAGCGTATTCTCGTTGCTGCCGAGTTGACTCAGCGTGCCGGCACGCTCGGATTGCTCTCCCGTCCCGAGCAGGCCATGCTTGCGATGTGGGGGGCCTCGCGAGTGATCGGCTTCGCCGCCGGGGCACTGGCTGCGCCGCGACGCGTACACGCTTGCGCCGACTCAGCTCGAGGTGCTCGAAGCGGTTTTCGGCACGGAAACCCTGCCTGCGCCGCCGATCGAGGAGGTGCACGCAACCCCGGCCGACGTGCGCGCCGACATACAACGGCTGCAGAGCGACTGGGCGCAACGGCTGGCGCAGGCGTCGTATTGGGCGCATCGCAACCCCGAGCGAAGCATTGAAACGTCGGTCGCCGCGATCGAAGCGATGCTCGCGGAGATGCTGGCCGAGCCGGATGCAACGCAACGAGAAGTGCGCGCCGGTTGCCCCCGACGCCGAGACGGTGCACCTGTCCGGCTCGCAGACGCCGCCACGGCAAAGCCCGCGCAGTGGTAAGGCCCCCGAGTCGTTCGGATAAATGAGCACGCATCGCAAGAGGTCGTCCCGCCCGACCACCTCGCTTGACGCGGCTGCGAAAAGTCCGCAGCACGGCAAGAACCGTTTGCGCCTGTATGCGCTCGGACCCGTGCTCGAGCCGGGGGCGTTGACCGTTGCGCTTCCCGCGCAGTTGGGCAAGCGCGAAAGTTGTGCGGTGCGGATTGCCTCGCCGTATGTGTCGCGCCAGCATGCGGAGCTGCGTAGCGACGACGAGGGTCGCGCCTACCTCGTTCACCTCGCCCGCACGAACACCACGAGCCTCAACGGCTGCAAGCTCGCCCTCGGCGACGAAGTCCCCCTGCACCCGCATGACATCCTAATGCTGGACATCGAAACCTTCCAAATCCACGACACTCCAGAAACTCACGACGGCCGTGAGTAAACCTGTGACCGAGCGCATGTTCGAGGGGGCCGGGAACCGCGTTGGCGTGATTGCCCTGCCGCATTGGCAAGATACCGCCGACATGGAGCGGCCCGGCCGGGGGGCGCCCTTCGAATTCGCGCTGGGTCGAAGATGGCCTTTTTCGTCCACTGCCTCACGGGTGCGCGCCTCGTCGACGCAACGGCCTGAACCGCCTGGTCCTGACACCCGTTGCGGTGGGCGACCTCTCGGGATCACATTCACCTCGGGGCCAATCGGTGGTACGGTGCGCGGGCGCGTCGGCGGCCTTGTTGCTGGTGGCGCGCAATGAGCCCGGCCGGGTGGCGGTGCGGGTAGTCCTGCGGGGGTCGAGTACGTCGGCCCTGCCGCGCTTTGTTGATGGTTGCCGCGGTTTAACTGATGGCAGCCGTCCAGCCGGTTTTTGTGCCATGACAGGTGAAGAGAAGCAGCAGCCACAAGCGGCCCACGAGATTGCGCCGCATAAGCGCTTTGCACAAACGCGCTTTGAATTGGGGAGTCACATCGACGCGGCCGACTTGGAAGCGGGCAAGTACACGCCCGAGGGCCAGCGGGTCCCCAAGGAGCAGCGTGCGAAGCAGGCGGAGGCGAATCGAGCCTGGCTTGCCGCGGAGCGTGCGCGGCTCGAGGCGGCGAAGGGGGCGCCGGAGGCGTATGCGACGCTGGCCGCTGGCGACGAGACGGCACCGCTGGATGGCGAGGAGCTGGAACGGTTTCTCGCGACGCGGCAACCGTTGGAGAACGCCGGCGAGCAGGACCTGCTCGCGAAGGCGGAGCGTGCGCAGCAGGTGG
>SKZP01000046.1 GCA_007127275.1 Planctomycetota bacterium | reverse complement strand
GGCGGAGCGGCTTGCCATGCTGGCGGTCATTGTGCGGCGCAACGGCTTTCCCGTGGTCTCCGTGCCGCATGTGGCAACGCTTGCGTTGAGTCCGCTGCTTGGCCAGGAGCGGCCCGAGGTGGCGATGGAACAGGTGGTTGTCGACGCGGAACATCCGGACGCGCAGAGCCAATCCGCCATGGCGCAGCCGGGCTTGCCGGCGACGGGGCACGACGCGGTGCGTGTGCGACGCGTCGAGCCGGAGGCGCACGACACTGCGAAGCAGGCGCTGCTGCAGCGCGTGCAGCAGGGGCTTACGGCCGAGGAGGTGGCCGCGTTGAGTGTCGACGAAGCGCAGATGCTCTCCATTCTGGCGACGAGCCGCGGCCTTCGCCTGGAGCACGGAGTGGACGGCGGCCTGGTGGCATCCCCCCGGGAGCCGGTGTCCGCCTCGGAATTTGGCGGAATGCGCACGGATGGCCGGGCAACGGATGAGCACGCGGATGACTCGCAGGGGCCGCCAGAGCCGGAGTCGGGCACGGATGCCGAGGCGTCCCCGCCGCATGAGGTAGAGCTCGAGCTTGGCCGACCGCGCTCGCTTTGCCTCAGCTACGCGCCGCCGCTGCCGCCCCCTGGCAGCGACGAAGCGACGTCGGCAGCCCCCAGCGGCAGAACGCAGAAGTCGCGCAAGGCGAAAAAGAAAACGTCCGCGAACGCACGGCGACGGCGGCCGGAGGCACCACCCTCGGCGGAGCAATCACCGGGGCACGAGCAAGGGGAACGAAATGACTGACGCCGCACAAGGGGAGCCGCCACTGGAAGGGGTGGAGCGCCGCAGCGAGAACGGCGACGGAGACTCGGCTGCGCAGCCGTTCGACCGCGTGGCCGAGTTGTTCCTTGCGCTGACCACGCGGTGGCGCACCGAACGCGGCGTGCTTGGCGTTGGCGTGCCGCGCCGTCGCTTGGCCCAGGCGCTCGGCGACGAGGGGGCATTGCACGACGCGCTGGGCGAGTTGACGGGACGCCTTGTCGGCTTGGGGCTCGAACTGGTCGAGTACGAGTTCGGCGGTGAGACTTGGATGTGTCTGCGCTCGCTGCACGTGGCGCCGAGCGAGCTTGACGACACACAACAAGGTGTGCTCGGCACGCTGATCATGCTCGTCGAGCAAGAATCCGCCGAGCCGTCGCAGCCGCAAACGAAATCCACTGTTGCTGGCAAGCAAACCAACGTCTCCGCGGCGAAGCTGCAAGAATTGCTCGTCGGCAGCGGCAGGCAAAGCTACCTGAGCAAGGGTCGCTACGACGACGCCTTGCGTGCCCTCGAACATCTCGGCTACGTGATTCGCAAGGGGCGCAGCCTGCAGTACGGCCCCCGCTTGCTGATTGAGTATCCGCCGGATGCCCGCGAAGCCATTGCCGAGCAGGCACACCGCCTCGTGACGTAAACGTGAACGTGCCGTTTCGCAACCACCATTGGGGAGGCCGAAGATGCCTGAGCAGCAACCATTGCAGCAACTTCACAGTCGCCTTGAGGAGAATATTCAACGCGTCGAACAACTCGTCGAGGCGGTCAGCGACGAGGCGTTGCACACGCGCCCCGAGCCGGAGAAATGGTCGCTCGCCGAGATTGTCGAGCACCTCAACGCCGTGGCCGAGCCGTATGTGGAGCGACTCGAGCCGGTGATTGAGCGGGCGCGTCAAGCCGGCGTGACCAGCGAGCGCAGCGACTTTCGGTATTCGTGGCTGTGGCGCACCTTCATTCGTGCAACGGGCCCGCAAGGTCGCAAGGTTCGCGCACCCAAGAAGTTTCGCCCAGTCAGCGAGGCCGCGCAATTGGAACGGGACGCGCTGATGCAGCGCTTCCGCGCCGTGCACAAGCGCTTCGCCGACGCACTCGAAGCGGCGCACGGCCTTGACCTTGCGCGCGTGCGCCACCGCAATCCTGTGATTCCGCTGTTGCGCATGCCAATTGGTGCCAGCTTCGAAGCACTCGTCGCTCATCTGGAGCGCCACCTCGCGCAGATGCAGCGCCTTTGTCACTCAAACGGCGTCGCCGAAACCGAGGCAGCCAACGCGTAACCGGCGCGTTTGCCGGCGAGCCTCTCCGTTGCCTGGTGGTCGAACTGCCTGGTACGAACGCAGGCGGCCCTGCCCGGGCCTTGCCCACCGTGCGGGGGCGTCCTAGAATCACCGCCACCGACGAAGGTAGCTACTGCCGGCACGTGGCATCTCGCAACCGACGCGCACCGTAACCCGGTGCGCGTCCCGGCCACTCGCCTTCCCGCCTACCGTTCATTCTGACCCGTTCGCTGTTCGCTTGGCCAAGGACGTATCCGCGATGAAAGACGACAACCTCGTAACCTCGACGGTCGGCAAGAAAGTGATCATGTCCGTCTCGGGGCTCGTGCTGTTCATCTACGTCGTCCTGCACATGCTCGGCAATCTGCAGGTCTTCCTCGGCCGCGAAACCATGGACAAGTATGCCGCCTTCCTCCACGGCGGCCTCGACGGCCAAATGGAAAAGGCGTTGTGGATTGTGCGCATTGTGCTACTCGGCGCCGTTACCGCACACATCTACTTTGCCGTCTCGTTGTGGAGGCAGAGCCGCCGGGCTCGCAAACGCGGCTACGCCCAGCGCCACTGGATCAAGGCGAGTGTCTCCTCG
>SKZP01000547.1 GCA_007127275.1 Planctomycetota bacterium | reverse complement strand
AGACGTCCGCCTCTAGCGAGGTGAGTACCGTTACGGCAAGCACGTGCGTTGCCTCGCCGGCGGCCTCGACCGCCGCGGCAAGCATCTCCGGCCCGCCGGAGGCGTGCACGGTAATCAAGGCAGGCGAAAAACGCGCGCAAACACGTCGCAAGGTGTTTGCCACCGTGTTCGGTATGTCGTGCAGTTTCAAATCAAGGAAGAGCCGCACGTCCCCGGACTCGGCAAGCGCCTCGTCAACGCCGGGCGCATATGCAAGGTCGTTGAGCTTCACGCCCCACGCGACGTCACGCACCGCTCGAATCAACGCCCGAGCCCCCTCGACGTCGAGCCGGTCAAGCGCCACAATCAATCCCGAATCTCGCTCGGACACGTTCGGCTCGCTCATCTTTCCTGCTCCGGTTCAAAGGGGAAGCTCAAGCGGTTCTCGGGCTTCCGTCACGCGTTTATTTCCAGGGCGAGCGCAGGGCGAATGCCCTGCGTGGCGACGCTGCGGCGAGTGCAAGCCGCAAACCTGCAAACCGTTGAGGTCTCGTAGCCCCCAAGCCCACCACTGCGTCAGTGGGTCCCGGACATCTACGCGGAGGCCGCGCGTTTCGCGGCAGCCGTACGTGAATCTACCCGCTCAACCCGACATGCGAAACGCATCTCGGGGACTTCCCACGCATGCACATTGCTTCCTCCCTTGCGGACGAACGGGAGCCCTCCGACGCAGTCGGTGGTCTTGGGATCCACGCATCACCGAGAGCTTCGCTTGCCCGTTTTGTCAAAACTTAACGGCTCTGGTTTATACCCAAAGTAGTACGTGTCAAGCTGTGACGAGAGAGGCGCCGGTTCGGATGGTTCGCGGTGCCGTATGTTGGTTTGCCGTCATGGGAGTTGAGCGACGTGAAGATTTATACGAAGTCGGGCGACGACGGAACCACCGGACTCTTCGGCGGCGGCCGCGTACCCAAGCATCATGTGCGCGTCGAGGCCTACGGCGAGGTCGACGAGATCAACAGCCACCTGGGGCTCGCTCGTGCGCACCTCAACCGGGCGACGTTGGATGCGAAGGACGGGCAGGCGCAGGCCTCGTTGAAAACGCTTGCGCGGCGCCTCGCCGAGGTGCAAAGCGACTTGCTGACGCTCGGCGCGCAGTTGGCCTCGTCTCGGCCGCCTGTGCAGAAGCTGCGCGAGGCGGACGTTGCTCAGCTCGAGGCGTGGATTGACGAGTCGGAACAGGCGTTGCCCGCGCTGACCAACTTTATCCTGCCGGGGGGCTCGCAGACGGCGGCGGCGCTTCACCTTTGCCGCACGGTCTGCCGGCGTGCCGAGCGTGCCACGTGGCGCGCTGTCGACGAAGCGGCGGACGTGCAGCCACGGGAGGAGGCGGCCGCAAGCGAAGGCGGAGGCCGTCGTGCGGAGCCGGTTGCGCCGGAGGCGTTGCTCTACCTGAACCGACTCTCGGATCTGCTGTTCACTTGGGCGCGGCTGGTGAATCATCACTTGCAGGTCGCCGACACGGTGTGGGCGCCGCGCAGCGACAGCTAGAGCGGCACGGTGGGACTCCGCAACGCGGTGGCGACTCGACGACACGACGACGCTACGTGAGGCGCTCAATCCAGGCGCGTACTTGCGAGTTGGCCGCGTACGTTTCGAGCAGTGCCCCGCGCTCGGCCAATTCGAACTCGGCGAAATCAAAGCCGGGGTGCACGGTGCAGCCGACGAGCGCATACGGCTCGGCAGCCTCGGCGGGCATGGCCGCGCCGAACAAGGTGCCCGCGGCGACGGTGTGCTGCACCCGTTGGCCAGCGAGCAGGTCGGGACCGAGCGTCGTTTCACGCACGGCACCGAGTGGTTGCGCGGGAAGCTCAACCACCGTGAGCGGGCCGCCAAGGTAGTGATGCCACATCTCGTCGCTGCGCAAGCGGTGCAGGCGACTCACCCCACCGCGTTCGAGCAGATAAAAAATGGCGCTGGCCACGGCCCGCTCTCCGCCAAAGCCTTGCGGCAATGCCGTATGCGGAACGGTCACCGGTGCGACGTAGGTGCGCCGGAAGAACCCGCCCTCGGGATGTGGTTCGAGCGCCAATTCCTCAATCACCTTTGAAAGCGACGGCAACGACACGAGTGCCTCCTGTACGAGTTACCGAACTCTTCTCTTGTTTTGTGAGAACTCTGCGCGGAAGGCGTCGTGTTGTATCCTTCGCCCGCTTTCGGGTACCGTTACCTCGCTGCGTCGCGCCGAGCACTGATTCGCGTTGGTACTTGCGGATGACTCACCCGTGGCGTGTGCCGTTCGCAATTGCAGACGCCGTCGGTCGACGCTGTCCGGTTTCCTTGTTGGTTGTCCCGGCGAGCGGTGCTCCGCCCGGCGAATCCAGGGCGCAGGCGCAGCCGCGAACAAGTTCACACAACAGCGTGCGCACAACGTCTGCACGCACCACGCTCGCGGTCAAGATACCGTACCTTGCGGCATTGCGTCATGGTCTCCGTTTCCTCAGCACCTACAACGCCCGAAGCAACGAACGCGTATGCCCCGTCGCCGGGCGTGCGGACAGGTGCGGAGCGCGTGTATTTGGTGTTGCTCGCCGCATTCTTGCTTTGCACGGGTTTCAGTCACTTCCTGCAGCAGCTTGCGGCGTTTGCGTTGTTCCTGGCTTCTTTT
>SKZP01000554.1 GCA_007127275.1 Planctomycetota bacterium | reverse complement strand
GGGATTGCGCCCCTCGAGCTTGACGGAAGCGAGCCGGTACACGTGAAGGAGTCCTCCACGGTACGGACGTGGATCTCGCAGCAGCCGGCAACCACGGTCGCGGCGAACGGTCAGACGACAGTGCAACTCATGGCGGTTGCCAGCGACGTGCAAGGCTCGTTTCATGTTGAACTCTCGTTTTCAACCAACGACCCAACGGCGGAGGACTTCCAGGTTCTTCTGGTGGGAGGTCTGCTTGATTCTCCTCGTGCGGTGCTGCGCGAGCCGCATGGGCGGCGGGTGCGCCACGGCGGGGAGGTGGAGCTTGCCGATCAATTGGTGGGTCGCCGCAACCCCGTGGTCTTCGAGTTGCACAACGAGGGGAGTGCGGCGCTGACTCCGCAGGAGATCGGTGTTGTTTCGAACTCGCTGGAAAACACTGATGCGAACTTCGTGAGCGTGCCGCAGAGCCTGATCCCACCGGGGGAGTCCGCACCGATCGAGTTGATTCTCGAGCCGAGGGCGCATGGGGCCTTCGCGTTCACCTTGCGAGTCGTGAGCGATGATCCGCATGAGCCGGTCCTCGCCGTGGCGGTCCGCGGCTTCGCCGCCGCCCATGCGCGAGCGCGCATTCTGATCGAGCGCTTTCCCGGGCGGGTGGTGGGTTCGGTGGATGAGTTGGGAGATATCTCGCTTGGCGAAACGACGGCGCGCTGGACGTTGCGCAACGTCGGCACGGAAGCGGCGACGCTCGAGGCGGTCGGGGCGCGCGGGTTCGAAAACGCCGCGGTGAGCCTCGAAGCCCCAACCGGTCCCATTGCGGTCGGCGAGACGCGGGAGGTGGAGCTCGCGATCACACCGCAGACGGTCGGCGACGCTCGTGCCGAGTTCGACGTTTACTTCGGTGAGGCCCCGCGCGCCCCGGCATCACGCACGGTCGAGGTTCACGCCGAGGTTACCGGCACCTTCCGGCCCTTGTTGCACGTGCTGCCGAGCGACGCTGGCGGGCCGCTGGAGAGCGGGGAGCCGGTGTCGGTGGGGCGTCTCGGCGCCGGGGAAACCGAGCGGTTGCACGTCACGCTGTACAACGCCGGCAGTAGCACGCTGACCTTCGGCGCGGGCGAGTGGTTGTACGTGCAAAGTGCGACCAATGCCGAGGTCACGTTTCCGGAATATCCGTTCGGCCCGCTCGCACCCGGGGCCTCGGCCTCGTTCGCCCTGGCGCTGACGCCACTGCAAACCGGACCGTTCGAGGTTGCCGTTGCGCTGCATACCAACGACCCGCAAGGGGACCCGTTCGTGTTGCAGTTGCAAGGGGACGAGCCTGCGGGCCGCCTGGAGGTGCGCCGCCCGGCGCTCGTGACCCGCGAGCCTGGCAGTACCGACCGGCAACTGCCCCTGACGCGCGGACGCAGCTACGACCTGACGTATACGCTGGCCAACACCGGCGGCGCTCCGTTGACCCTCAACCCGGCAAGCGCCGGCGAGTTGACTGCGGTGAGCGAGGCCACCGGGGCAAGCGCTTCGCTGAAAGCTCCGCCAGGGACGGATACAACGCTTGAGCCGGGGGAGACTCGCACATTAACGCTTAGCTTCACGCCCCGCGAGGCCGAGTACTCGGTGGAACTCCAAGTCATCTCCGACGACCTCAAGCACCCCGTCTACGTACTTGCGCTCGAGGGCAGCGCGGATGAAGCGTCCGACGGGTGCGCCCACCTCGCCTCCGGCTCGACATTCACCTACCTACATGCCTTGCTTGCGCTGCTCCTCGTTGCCTTGGTGCTTCGGAGAGCCTTGGTGCTTCGGAGAAGACCCGCCAGACGCGGTTGCCCGTATGGACGCCGCATCACAAAGGAATGGTAACGACCCACGGACCGCAGCCCGTGGGCTCGGTTGCACGTGCATGCGCAACCGTTTCTGACCGCTCCTTCGTCCCTTGCCCTTATTCGTCTTCCTGGTGCAGCAGCGCGAGGGTCGCCGCCGACTCGTGTCCCGTGGGCGCTTGTCGGGTGCCGAGGGAGCGGGCGACCGGCTCGACACGACTGCGGGTGCGGCGGATCAACTCCGTGGTCGTAAGCCACTTGGGGGGCTGCGAGGCCTCGCCGTTGCGGTCTTTTTCGTCGGCACGAGGCGGGCGCATGGCGCGGATGAGGAAGTAGGTGAAGAGGCCGTGGCCGCGCAACTCGTCGGCGACAGCCGGGCTGTCCGGCTCGGCAGCGTGGGCGCGGACCCATAAGCGGCGCCCCTGGATCACGCGCTCGTCTTGCTTCCTTTGTTCGTCGTCGGCGCGCGGGGAGCTCTCGAGCAGCTCGTGGCGCCCCTCGGCAATCCAGGCACCGACGGGAACGTGTTGCGCGGCGGCTTCGTCGCCGAGCTTGTCTCGGTTCGCAAGGGCGAGTGCGGTCAACTCGTCGAGCGAAAGGCAGGTCGTCGCGACGTCGTCGCGGGAGCCGTCCACGGGGACGAGCCAGTGCTCGCCGTCGTATTCGAGCGAGTGCCCCGCGTAGAGGAGCAGGACGTGTTGATTGTTGAGCAGCGCCCGTGCAACCGCTTCGTAAACGGTTTTGCGGGTTGCCTGGTCGTCCATCAGCACCGTGGTCTGCGCCGGGGGGCGTGCGTCGAGGGCCCAGTCGTTGCGCTCGCGTCCGTTGGCAGCGAGGAGAAGTGGT
>SKZP01000168.1 GCA_007127275.1 Planctomycetota bacterium | reverse complement strand
TTTGCAGGTGCTGCGGCCGAGCGTGCGCAAGAACGTGCCGGATGCGATCGCCATTGCGGTGCACGAGGTGGCGCTGGCGATTCAGGCCCGTGCGGTGATTGTCTACACCACCTCCGGAGCGACGGCGTGGCGCCTGGCACGGCTGCGGCCGCTCGTTCCCATCCTCGCGATGACGCCGCGCAGCGACATCCGCAACCAGATGTGCCTCTTATGGGGCGTGCACCCCGTGGTCGTTGCGCCACCGACGAGCACCGACGAGATGGTCGCTGTGGCCAAGCGGATGGTGCAGGAAGAAGGAATGGCCACCGTCGGCGACGACGTGGTGATTGCCGCGGGGGTGCCCTCGGCGCAGCCCAACGTGACCAGTCTTGTGCGCGCCGACGCCGTGCGCAACATGCTGCGCGTCGAGACCATTCGTTGAGTTGCCGCCAAGCGCGCCGACTGCGTCGGTGGTCTTGGAGTTGCGGGGTGGAACCAGTCGAAGAATGATGTCAGGCGAGGGGGCGTGGAAACGTTCGACGTGATTGTGGTCGGAGCGGGGATTGCCGGGTTGAGCGCGGCCATTGCGGCACGTGAGGCGCAGCCCGGGGCGCACATTGCCGTGCTGAGCAAGCACACGCTCAACGACGCCGCAGCCTCGGCCACGGCCCGCCTGTTCAGCCCGTTCGAGCCGGTCGCCTTTCTGCGCGAGCCGTACCAAACCGTGGGGGACGAGGAGCTGGCGCACAAAGCGCGCGCCGTCACCGCGGCGCTGGCGGAGCGTGCGCAGGGCTTCCTCGAACCGGGGTGGCTCGAAACGTTCGCCGCGACCTGGCCGGAGGTGGAGCGGCTGCTCGAGCGGCTCGACGTCCCGTTTCGCACCGCCGAGGATGGCCGCCGGGCGATGCAACCGTTGCTCGACGTGCCCGCGGCCGAGAACGACGGAGAAGCCGAAACGGTCTACGGCCTCGACGCGGGCGCACACTCGGGGGAAGCGCTGCGCACGGCATTGATGCGCGAGGCGCACCGGGCCAAGGTGGTGCCGTTCGAGCGCACTATGCTGCTGGAGTTGATTCGGCGGCCGGACGGCGAAGCGGAGCCGTGCGTCGGTGTGCAGGTGCTCGACGTCGACACGGGGCACACCTCGACGTTGCTCTCGCGCAGTGTCGTGCTCGCCACCGGCGGCCTCGGCGTCGGCTTCGAGGCGGCGAGCTTGCTGGAGCCGGAGGCGGCCAGCGGCGACGGGCAAGCGGCACTGCTGCGCGCCGGCGGGGAGCTGGTCGAGCCGGATTGCTTCCAGTGGGTCGCCGCTTTGCCGGATAAGCCCTGCGTGGTGCGCGGACCGCTGTGGGCGGCGCTGCCGCGGCTTGTCCGCGCCGGGGAGGCGGATGAAGGCGAGGAACTCGCGCAACACGTATCTGTCGAGGCGCGCACGGCCAAGGCGCGTCACGCAGCGTGCCTCCCCGCAGCAAGCCCCACGGCGAGCCCCACGACGGCTGCGGATACGGCACTGGATTCCGTACTGTGGCGCGCCTGGCACGACGCGCTTGCCGCGCGGCCGGCGCCAATGAGCGAGTCTGCGGCGTGGCACGCGGATACGGACGACCTCGCCGGACGCTTCCTCGACTGGACGCTCGCCGACGTCGCGCACACCGCCACCACCGACGGCGAGGCGGATCCTCACGGGCCGCCGGTGGCGCTTTGGTTGGACTTCGCCGCACCCCCTTGCGGCCTGAACGACACTGTGGGGGAGAGCCCGGCGACACCACTCGAGCGGTTGCGCGGGGAGGCGCCGGAAGTACTCGCGTGGCTGAAGGAGGCGGGCTACGACCTCGAGGAGGGGCCGGCGCGGCTGCCAGTGACGTTGCGGGTGCGCCGGCAGCTCGGCGGGTGCCGGGTCGCCGCGCCGACACTCGCCACGAACGTGCCTGCGGTTTATGCCTGCGGGGACGCCGCAGGCGGCCTGCTCGACGGGGCGTGGCCGGATGGCTTTGCCCTGGCGGTGAGTCTGGCCAGCGGCCTGCGAGCCGGTGCCTCGGCGGCGGCGCACAAAGCCGGCGGCGAACGCATTCCCAGCGAAGAGGATCTGCCGCGGCGCATCCGCCGCGACGCCACGCGCCTGCCCATCAGGCGCCCCCACCGGCGAGCTCTCGCAGGGGTACTCGCGCACCTTGCCGGCACGTCGGACCGCGACGCCCCGGACGTGGGCGACCACCGCGCACGGACGTGGAAGCGTGCGGATACCGACGCCGTCGAAACCGTTGCCGCGGCACTCTGGACCGCCCTCGGTACGCGCCGCGGCGAGGTGGAGATGTTTAACGCCGCGACGGTGCAACGCGCTGTGCTCGCCGCGTGCCGCTGCCGCGACGCATCCGCGCCGTCCTCGTCGGGCTTCGCCCGCATCACCGTGCCGGCGTCGTCACGGCGCTTGCCCGCCACCACGCCACAAGCCGAGTGGCTCCCCCGCCCGGCGCCGCGAGACGAATCTGCGGGTTGCGTGTAGCGAGCGAAGACTGTGCAAGGCGAAGGACGTCGAGCAGCGCAGCGGCGCCAACTCGTCCCCGCGGCCATCCATGCAGCCGATCACAGCCAGCAGGACTCTGAGATAGGTTCTAAACCCCGTCGCGTTTGGGATTCGTAAGTTTCCAAGCCCACGGGCTGCGGCCCGTGGGTGG
>SKZP01000082.1 GCA_007127275.1 Planctomycetota bacterium | reverse complement strand
GAAGGCTATGCAAGGCGGAGGAAGGTGAGCAGCGAAGGCGTGACGAGTCCCGTCGAGCAGCGCAACCGACGACAACGAAGCAGAGCCGAGCGCAGTAGCTCAACTTTTGGAAGTAATTTTCGGACAGCTCCTAAGGAGCTGTCAGCGTGGGTAAGGTGTCACGGCGAGTCTCATGAAGATGACGACGTATCTTCGAGTTTGCATGGCTGCGTTCGTCGCAGCCTCGCTTTTGGTGCTTCTTTCGGGGTGCGGCTCGAGTCCGACGCCGGAGAGGGAGGTGGAGCGTTTCTTTCAACGCTTCAACGACGACATTCCGGAGGTGATTGCGCAGCAACGAGCGGAACTGCTCCAAGTGCGCACGGGGCATGTTCGCGACAAACACGCCGCTCGCCAGCAAGGTGACGACGAAGGTGCTCGGGCAGCGGCACGCGAATTGGAACGGGTCGAGTCGGAGATTCGCTTTCTCGAACAGTTGGATCCGCGGGTGCTACACCTCGACCACCGCATTGTCGAGGTCGAGGAGTTGGACTGGCCGCCGGGGGCGGTACGGGTGAGCACACTCGTCGAGGGGCACACGCTGCACGTCGAGGGCAAGACACTCGACCTGCGCGAGATTGGCGAGCAATACCGCGACTGGGTGTTTACGCTTACGCATGACGACGAACTCGACCGCTGGACCATCCTCGACCAGCGCCTCGGCGACATGCGCCCCTTCGACGAAGAATTGCATGCGCGTGCGCGTGAGCACGAGATGCGGCAGCTCGACGACGACGAACGAGCGGAATGGCTAAGTCAGAATATCCAACAGTTGATGCAACACGCGGTGCACCGTGTCCTCGCCCTGTTTGGCTTCCATTTTGCAAGCCCGTTCGAGGGAGAAGACGCGGCGTTGTCGAGTCACTGATCCGACTCGTAGTGTCCCACGGCCACCAACTGCGTAGGCGGGCTCGAGGGCTGCGAACACGTTCCGGCATTCGGGCAATACTTGTTAAACCGCGCGCGCGAAGTAATCTCAAGCCCACAGGCTGTGGCCCTGGGCCTACCGTTTTCGCGCATTCGACCCACGGGCCACAGCCCGTGGGCTTATTACGCATTCCAAGCGGCGAGCGGTTTAGGGCTACTAGCTCCGACGTGCGCGAGGAGACCTCCTGCGCGGCTCAATCCGGACAGGACGACGCTGACGGCTCCGGTGCTTCGCGTACTTCTTCCAGAAGCCCAATAAGTTGCTTCAAATTTTCCGGCCCGAGATGGGAGAGCTGTTGGAAATGAATCTGGCGAACCGGCTCGTCGAGCAAGTCAATCAGCTTGATCCCTTCCTGTGTTACCCGTGCCAGGACGACGCGGCGGTCGACGGTATCCCGCTCTCGCTGCACGAGGTTGCGCGCCTCCAACCGGTCGAGCAGCCGCGTCACATCTGGCACTCGGGTCACCATCCGCTCGGCAATCTCCTTGCACGGCAACCCCCCGGGCGCGGCGCCGCGCAAGATACGAAGCACGTTGTATTGCGCCTGCGAGATTCCGTAGGGCTTGAACAATACGTGCAGCGCCTCTTGCAGCGCCGAGGCCGTACGCAGCACGTTCAAGAACGCCTCATGCTCCAGGCTGGCGAACGGCTTGCTCGTTTTCAGTTCCCGCTGCAGGCGGCTGCCCATCTTACGGCCCTTTCACAGCCATTGGCGCACAACGTCTCACTCGCCACCTACCGACAATACATGGCGAATGATTGTTTTCACAAGGGGGCGCCTCGGTCGTTGTCGTGACGTGAGTCGCATGCGGACGGTGAAAGGTCCAGCCTCATTTATTCGTCGCGGTGCTCGCTGCCGCTGGTACTGGCACTGGTACTGGCGGAGTCGCTGGCCCGTGCCGTTGCCACGTGGCGCGGCTGCAATGGTGGGCGGGTGTGTTCGCGTCGCCAATGGCCGAGATGCGTGTCGTCAAGCGTCCAGACCGCAATGGCCGGCTCCTCGTGCAAGGAGGTGAAGTCACGGCGCGCACCGAGAAAGACCGTCACCGGCAAAAGGGTGCGTACATCCAACTCGCCGCCGTCGCGGGGGCGAATCACGTGGCGCATGCTGAAGGGATCATCTTCTCCCATGGTGATGACGCGCATGGTTTCGGAGCCGCTGGGAACGGGTACCGAGGGGTCCGACGGAAACAGGTAGCTTACGTGGGCTGCGCAAAACCGGAACCGACACGCTTCAGGCACGTCAAGCAAGCGGTGATGCGACCCTAGAAAGGCCAGCAACGGCGGCGCCGGCGGCAACGGCCAAACCAGCGAGCCCGGCCACTCGGCAATCATGCCGAGAAGGTCACGCGGCAGCCGAGCACCAATCTCGTAGACCGACTCGCGAAAGCCCGCCTCCATGCCGGGCACAGCCTGACCCAGCGCGAGCCGCTCTAGCGGTCCTTGCAGGCAGAGTGCGAAGTCGCGCGCCATCTCCAGGCAACGCCGCGAGTCGCCGTAGGGGCCAATCATGTTGCCTAGCGAGATCACGGCTTGCGCGGAAATGCCGCGCCGCGAAAGCCGCGCAAGGATCTCGCGCAGTTGCCGGTCGTCCCCGAGCACCTCCCCTATCACGGCCAACCGCATACGTGTACGTGCTCCCAACTCAACGTTGTCGCGCCAAGAATGACTCGGAGCGCGGCAACAAGCGG
>SKZP01000200.1 GCA_007127275.1 Planctomycetota bacterium | reverse complement strand
TTCCCGAGTGGTTCGTCCCCGACCGCCGCCAGCGCCTCGAGATGTACCGCAACCTTTTCGGCGCGACGAACATTGCCGAGTTGCGCCGAGCAATCACCGAGTTGCTCGACCGGTACGGGCCACCGCGAGAACTCGAGGCAAAGCGGCCGTTGCTCGTCGCCTGGTTGCGCATGGCGCTGAGTCGGCTGCGGGTGCGCGAGCTCAAGTTGAGCCCCGGTGAAGGGGTGTATCTCGAGTGCGACGAGTTGGTCGCCCTAAACGCGCTGCTCAAGCCGGTCGAGCACCGCGTGCGGCTGATTGATCCGACGCGCATCTTCTGGAAGCTTCACGCCGCGGAGATGCGCGACGACACCCTCGTCGAGACGCTCGCGCGTACCCTCGCCCAGCGCCAAGGTGGCGAGATGGACCTGAGTGACTTGCTGCCCTGACCGAGCGCGGCGGCTCACCCCTGCACCCTACTTTGGCAAGCGAGAGAGCGAGTGCACGTCAGAAGGGGTAGGAAAGCGTCGTGTAGACGGCCAACCCGTCGCGGGAGAAGGCTATGTCGACGACGCCGATAATGCGCGGGCGGACGAGGGCGCGTAGCCCGAGGCCGACGGCCGGTTGCAAGCGGTTGAGTGCGAGGTCGTCCACGCCGTCGAATACCTGGCCGAGCTCGAAAAACGGTGCAAGCTCGGCTTCGACGTCGTAGCCGAAGAGGCGAACGGCAAATGCGGCCCAACGAAGTTCGAGCGCGGTGAAGAACAGGCGGCGGTCGGTGAAGCGACCCACGGGCCCGCCACGCCAGGAGTCGTGTCCGCCGAGTTGGGAAAGCGCCTGAAACGGGGTCGAGGCACGTGGCCCGGCGACATGCTCGAAGCTGATTTTTCCGGCGAGAATCAACATGCGCTCCTCGAGCAGCTCGGCCACGCCGCGCAGGCGGAACGCGAAGCGGTTCGCGTCGAAGGAGGCGCCGAGGGCACGCAGTGCAAGGGCCACCGTCGCTTCGAGCAAGATCCCCTCACGTGGCATGGACCGCTCGTCCCGCGTGTCGAGTTCCAGCCGCACACCGTGCCAGAAAATCCGCGGGGTTTCCGTGACGCCGGGCACCTCGGGGAAAACGTCAAGCGTCTGTGGCAACTCGAGCGGTGAGCGCTCAACCTCGAACAGCTCGAAGACCTCGTGCAGCCCGAGGCGAACGTGCTCGTGAAGGTAGGTCCAAAGTGTCGCTTCGAGCGTGATGCCGCGGGCGGTGTAGCTCGTCTCGTCCGTGGCGTCCGGACCAATCCCGAAGAAGCGTGGAAACGGATCCTTGCGCCAGTTCACCGTGAAGTCGAGTCCAATCCCCGGTTCGAGGCGCGGAAAAACCACGTCCGCGAACAGGTCGATCAATTCGCTGTTCGTCGAGTGCAGGTAGCGAAACTCGGCACGAGACTCGCGCGCGCCGAAGTGGAAGTAGCGCATACCCAGCACCGTGTCGACGGCTCCGCCGTAGCTGACGCTGGGCACGAACATGTCGACGGTTTCGTCGGGCCAGAACGCGAAGATGGGCAACAGTAGCCCAGCGTGCAGGCCACGGTTTGGATTGCTCGCCACGAACGGAATCGGTACGACGCTCGCCCCGGATTCGGTTTTGTCCTCGTCGCCCCGATCGTTGTTGTCGTATTCGGCGGCGGCGGCCTCCGCGTCGGACAGCGACGCGTCCGCGTCATCCGCATACGCCGCCGCCGGCACAAGCCACACAAGAACACCCGTCATAAGTAGCGGCAGCCATCCACAGAGCGCGCGGCAAACCATAAAGGACAAAAGGCGAGCCTCGTTGATGAAACCGCAATCACGGGACGTTGACGCCGACAAGCGCCATGCGGCCAACGTGCGGTCAAAGACGCCGGTGGAAATCAATGGACGAGCGCCCAGCGAAAGAAACAGCTTGTGCCGACCACGACTTCCGTTCCGACGCGAATCCACGTTCCGTGGGAACAAGGGTGAACCGGTGCGTCTCTACTTTGCGGACCCGTCTCTGCCAAGCCCACGGGCTTCACCGGGATGCTTCTGCGCTTCTGCCTTCTGCCTTCTGCCTTCTGCCTTCTGCGGGATGCGGCCAGCTTTCGTTGCCGTAGCAAATTGGACGGAACCGAGTTCGGTACCTACGGTCGAAGACCGACATCAGGTGCATCCCACGAGTGTGTCCCGAAGGCAGGTCGCCCCGAGTCGACGCTGACATGACAGCGGGCAGGACGTGGGCGTCGTCCGTCCTGTACTGCGGAACATGACCTGCATGGGACCGCGTCCGCCCATACGAGGCTTCCCTTCGAAAGTGGAAAAAGTGGCTCTGATCAAACAATTTGGGGAAATGGGCGATAGAATGGGTGGGTGAATGGGCCCTCCACGCAGTCACGCATACTTGCTGGAGGGAGGGCGGTACCGCGGGGGGGGGCAGCGACCGGCGCGCCGTTTGCAGCGTTCGAGTTTGTGCGCGGAGCGTGCGTTCTTTGTGATCTTGTCACGGGATTGTAGGTTGTTGCTCTCGTTTTCGTCGGTGTGTTCGTTGGAAGAGGTTCGAGGCGTTGCCCATGAGTGGCTTTCGTTCCCATGCTCGTGTTCCTGTTTCCGAGGTGGCCGGGGAGTTCTCCGGGACCCGCTCGGCTGCGCGCCTGCCCGGGCCGTCTTGGGGGAGT
>SKZP01000230.1 GCA_007127275.1 Planctomycetota bacterium | reverse complement strand
GGCCAAAAGGATGCGCAGCAAGCGGTGGTCGTCGACAAGATGGCGCGGGAGCTCAACGTCGACGTTGATATTGTCTGCTGCCCCATTGTGCGCGAAGCGGACGGCCTCGCGCTGAGTTCGCGAAACGTCTACCTCTCCGCCGAGGAGCGGGCGCAGGCCCCGGCGCTCTACGAAGGATTGCAAGCGGCGCTGCGGTGCTACGACGCCGGTGAGCGCCGGTGCGCCGCGTTGTGCGACGCCGTGCGCGCCGTGCTCGTGCAGCGTGCGCCGGATCTGCGCCTCGACTACGTCGCCGCCTGCGAGCCGAGCACCTTCGAGCCGTTGGCGCCGGAGGCCTCGGTTGGCGAGCGCGCCGTGCTCGCCGTGGCCGCGTTCCTGGGGCAAACCCGTTTGATCGACAATCAAATGCTTCCTGCCGGCGCACCGCTGCTCGGTCACTAGCAGCACCACCCACAAGCAACCAGCCACACCTACGAAACTATGCACCGCACCGTCGAAGCACTGATCGAGAACATGGAAAAGGCGATCGTCGGCAAGACCGAGGTCGTGAAACTGATTCTTACGGCGCTGCTCGCCAAGGGGCACATTTTGCTCGAAGATGTGCCGGGGGTGGGCAAGACGACGCTGGCGCGAGCGCTTGCCAAGTCGATCGACTGCTCATTTCAACGGATACAGTTTACGCCGGACTTGCTGCCCAGCGACATCCTCGGCGTCTCGATCTACAACCCGGAGACACAGGAGTTTCCCTTCAAGCCGGGGCCGATCTTCGCCAACGTGATTCTCGCCGACGAGGTCAACCGCACGACGCCGCGGACGCAGTCGGCACTGCTCGAGGCGATGATGGAGTTTCAGGTTTCGGTGGACGGCACGACGCACACCTTGCCGGATCCGTTCGTGGTGATTGCCACGCAGAACCCGATTGAATATGCGGGGACGTATCCGTTGCCGGAGTCGCAACTCGACCGCTTCCTGCTGCGCATTGCCATTGGCTACCCGAGTGCGGAGGACGAACGCCGCGTGCTCTTCGCGCAGCAGGCAAACCATCCCATTGACGCGTTGCGCGCCGTGGCGAGTCGCGATGAGATTCATCAGTTGCAGCAAGAGGTTCGCACCGTGCGCGTCGACGAGTCGCTCGCCGACTACATGCTCGAGCTTGCCGGTCGAACGCGGGAACATGACAAACTCGTCGCCGGGGTAAGCCCCCGCGGCAGCCTTTCGCTTTTCCGGGCGTCGCAGGCGCGGGCACTGATTGAAGCGCGCGACTTCGTCATCCCCGACGACATCAAGGCGCTTGCCGTGCCGGTGCTTGCCCACCGCATTGTCGAGAAGTCGAGCTTCGACCGCGGCTCGAGCGACAGCGGCCGGCAACTGATCGAGGAGATCCTCGACGACGTCCCCGTGCCGGTGTAGCCGCCAGTTTCCGGGGCGCAGCGTGATGAGCGAGATGAACGGCGGGGAGCGAGAGCGCTGGTTTTTCGACGTCGGCGACGTCCTGGCGCACTTCGCACGGCACCGTGCTCCCAGTGGCGTGCAACGGGTGGTCCTTTGCTTGCTCAAGGAGTTGATGCGGATGCCGGCGACCGAGCCGCGGCTGCGCCTGTTGGGCGTGCACGGCCGTGGCGTCGCCGAGCTGCCCCGCAGCATCTTGCCTGGCAACGAGGGCCACGTCCCTCGGGCGGACAAGCCTCCCGTGACCTCACGCGTGGCGCAGTGGCTTCCGGATGTGCTGCGGAGGCCGCTGCGGCGCAGCTATCACGCGACGCGCCACCATGCGCAGCACCTTGCCTGCGCCTGGCTCGGCACCCGCGACGTACTCGAGGCGCAAAGCGGTGACTGGCTCGTGGTGCTCGGCGCCGGGTGGTCGCAACCGGGGCATGCGCACCAGCTTTGCCGGCTTCTTCGAAAGCGGTCGCTGCGGCTTGCGCTGCTCGTGCACGACCTGATTCCCTCGGTGCGCCCGCAGTGGCACGGCGTCGGCGCGCGCACCTTCGAGCGGTGGCTCACGACCATGCTAAGCCACGCCGAGCGCGTCGCCACCGTCTCCGCCCATACACGCAGTGACCTTGCCGCCTTCGCCGAAGCAAAGGGGCTTGTACTGCCGGGCGAGATTCGCACGTTGCGGCTCGGCGAGCAATTCCCGGCGGCGCAGCCGCGGCCGGTGCCGGCGCTCGAGCCCCCCTTTGCGTTGTGCGTCGGTACGCTGGAGACGCGCAAGAACCAACGCCTGCTCGTCGAGCTGTGGCAACGTCTTGCCGCGCGGCACCCCGGGGAAGCGCTTCCGACGCTTGCGCTGGCGGGGCGCCTCGGTGTCGGCGGCCAAGAGGTGCTGCGCATGCTCAGGCGCTGCGCGTGGCTCGACGGCCGCGTGAAATGGTTGCCGGATCTCGACGACGCGCAGCTTGCCTGGGCCTACCGCCATGCCGCGTTCACGCTTGCGCCGAGCCGCTACGAAGGTTGGGGCCTGCCGGTGGCGGAAAGTCTCGCATACGGCACGCCGTGCATTGCCGCGCAGTCGACCTCACTACCCGAGGTCGGCGCCGGCTACGCCGATTTCGTGCCGCTCGACGACCTCGAGGCCTGGACGAGCACGGTGGCTTCATACGCCTTTGAGGCGCCCGTGCGCGAGGCCGCCCGCGAACGGCTGAAGGGGCGCCCCGC
>SKZP01000467.1 GCA_007127275.1 Planctomycetota bacterium | reverse complement strand
TATGCCCGACGAATCCCCTCCATTGCCCGCGCCGCAGGCGGACTCAGTGGCCGCGCTTTGCCCCGACGGCGTGGACCTCTCCGGCGAGTATGTGCTCTGGCTCGACGAGTCCTGCCCCGTGCACTCGTTGGTCGTCGCCGGCGTGGACATCCCGAAGTACATCCAGCTTGTGCCGCAGGTCTGCCCCAGTTGCGGACACCGCGAGACGCCGGCGGCGGACATCCACACCGGCGCGCAAGCGGAGATCACTTGCCCGAAGTGTGCCGCGAACGGCAAGCGCGTGAAGATGCGTCCCGAACGGCAAGCCGCACCCATGCGAGCCCACAAGCGGCTTAAGCTGAGTGATGCGCAGGTCCGCGCCATCTGGGCGAAGCTCGACCCGCAGCGTCCGGTGCGCCACGACGAGCAACGCGGCCACAAGCTCGACGGCCCGCGGATGATCCCCGCCAAAGGTGGCCGCGGCGAGGTGCCGGCGTTTGCATTCGTGCGCATCCAACGCGTCGAGCAAGCGCAACCAGCGCGCCTGCAAACGGAGGCGCCGGCCGAGGCCGCCCAGCGCAGCCAAGCCCTGCGCCGGCTCGCGCAGCTTGCGGAGCACCTCACCAAGCCCGGGTTGAGGTCGAAGACCCGCGAACAGCTCGCCGAGGAGATCACCCAGTTGCGCGCACAACTCGGCATCTCCGCGGATGACGACGACGCAGCGGCCGACGACGACGAAGTCGCCCGCGAAGCAAGCGGCGAGGTCTCCGACGACTCCGCCGACGCACACTCACCTTTCGGCGACGAGGAAGACGCACAAGACCAGGAGGCGGCATAACCGACATGAGTGCCACGCCTGAAGAGATTGCCACGCTCGTCGCAGCCGTCGAGGCACGCGTTGCCGAGTCGTTGCTGATTGAGTTGACCAACCCGCGAGCCCCCGGCGCGGCAGCGGTAAACAGCGACACGCTGGAAGCGGCTTGCACGGACGCCGTCGCCGCCCTGGAAGCGCAAAGCGGCGTCGCGTTCGTGGTCACCTCCGCGGTGCAGGTCATGCTCGCGGTAGAGCTCGTGCTTGCGTTGCTCTACGAGCGTGCCGGTTCAAGCGAGCAAGCCGCGCGGCACTACAAAGCCGCCGAGCCCGGCCTCGAGGCGCTAGCCAAGCGGGCCGCGCAGGCACCGCGAAGCAGCCGCGGCAAAGGCGAGCCCTTCGACTTCGACGCCGAAACCTGGCGCGGCTACCGCAGCGACGGCGCGCAATAATGCCGTGTAGCCGCGACGCAACCTGCGACATCTAGCCCCGTAGGGGCGTCGCTCCAATAGCCACGGGCTTTAGCCCGTGGTTGCAGGAGGCACTGATTTTCCGACTTGTTTCTTTTGGTGAAGCGAATGGCCAGTCACCCGCGCGACCACGGGCTAAAGCCCGTGGCTATTGGAGCAACGCCCCTTCGGGGCTCCATAAACGAGTTCGCCAGAACCCTCCTTACCGGCCGGCGAATTCCGTACCGCATCCGACTACACCGAAACACACCATCCTGAACGGAGGATCCTACATGGAAGACGGACTCACCTTGGAACAACTGATTTCCGCAGTACTCGACGGCGGTGCCACGCTCGGCATGCTGCTTCTCTTCGGCTTCGTGATCCTCAAGCTGCCGAGCTTGATGCAGGAGGCGATCTCGAAAGCCATTGCGCCGGCCGTCGAGTCGACCCGCAACCTAGGTCAACAAATCACGCGCATGCAGCAGGAACTCGAACGCTTGAGCACGCTGATTCTCTTGCAACAACAGCAGTCCGCCAAACGCGGCAACAACACCGGCAGCGCCATCAATACGGAACTGCAAGAGCATCTCTACGAGCTCCACCGCCGCAACCGCGAGCAACCGCCGGATTCGGAAGGCGTACCGCCGAAGCCACAGGAACCGTCGCAAGCCGCAAAGGACGCACAGGAGGCCGCGTGATGAACTTGAAGCGAATTTGGGACACACAAACCGCGACGACGCATCTCGCTCGACCGGCACTGCTACTCGCACTCGCCGTGACGCTGTTCGCCGTGGCCGTCGGCTGCTGCGGCGCGGTGAAACCGTTGGAGCGGCATGCGGAACTCAATTGGGAGATGCGCGAGCGGATGCCGGAGTGGGGACCGCTGGAGTGGAACGCCTGGGAGGCGTCGCTGGCCGCGGCGCTGAACAAGCCCGAGCCGGATGAACCGTTGTTTCCCGAGGCAGCGCCGCAAGACCAGGAGGTGAACGACGAAGATGAGTGACGCGCAAGAGCAACAACACGAGGCCCAGCAAGACGAGAACGCGCAGATTCCGCCAAAGGAGTTTCGCAAGCTAAAGCTCGCCCTCGTGGATCAACTACCGCGAAGTGTCGCAACCAGTTGGTGGCGCCGCGTACGGCAAGCCGCCAACGCCGGCAGCGAAGACGCGCTGTACCTGCTCAAAGCCGAAGCCAAGGCCCGCCTCGACCACGAGCGCCGCCGGCAACAACAAGCCGTCCTCGACGTTCTCTTCGACGCACTCAAAAGCCTCGTCGCCACCGTCGCCGGCAAGCAACGCGATTAAAGATACGGCTCATTCAAACTGCGAATCAGACTCGTCCTCTTCGTCAACTAGCGTCTCGAACGTCGGCGCACCAACCCGGAGACAGTTTCCGTATGACCCAACCTGATCTCTCTCC
>SKZP01000026.1 GCA_007127275.1 Planctomycetota bacterium | reverse complement strand
TTCCCGAGTAGTGTTGGTAAATTTCCGAAGCCGCGGTACACTTTGCGTATTCGGCTGCACTGGCGTGGCCGAGACCGTTGCCTACCTCGCGGCGGCGCTCCCGTGGTACCGGCGCAGGAGCTTCGCTGGACTTTTTCCCGAACGCCCATGCTTCCCTGGATTCTGCTGGGTTGGCTTGTGTTGATCAACGGTGTCACCTTCGGCGTCGTCGGACTGGACAAGCGGATTGCGAAACGCCGAGAGCGTCAGCCGCCGTCGCGGCAGTCGCGCCGCATTCCGGAGCGCACCCTCCTGGGGCTCGGGCTGCTCGGCGGCATTTGGGGCCTGATCGTCGGGATGCGCCGCTTTCGCCACAAGACGCGCAAAGTGAGCTTCCTCTTCGCAACGGTCGTGATCCTGCTGGTTAACATTGGCTATTACTACCTGATCGCGGTCTACGGCTTCGGTTGGTAGGGTATCCGGCACAGGGGAACTGGGCGGCAGGCCACGCAGCCACGCGCGTCGCCGTCGAGTCAGTGACGTTGACAGGTCGAAGGAACGGGCAAGGAGTACGAGCGAGCATGGGGCGACCAACCAGCAGCCAAGGCGCGTGTGGAAGCTGCGCAAGTTCGCAGAGCAACGGTGCCGGCGCCGAGAGCAACGGGGCAAACGGCTGCGCAAAGCCACAACTGATCAACGGCAAAACGGCCGAGGAGTGGTCCCATATCTGCATGAATGTCTGCGGCGGACGCTGCTGCCGGCACATTGCCTGGGCCATTGATACGCCGAAGACGAAGGAAGACTTCGAGCAGATGCGCTACGCGCTGATGCACCCGAAGGTCTCCTTCTTCAAGGAAGATGGCGAGTGGTACCTCTGCGTGATCACCACCTGCGAAAAGCTCTTGGCGAACAACGGCTGCGGCATCTACCCGACGCGGCCGCAAATCTGCCGTGACTACCAGGCCGGCGAGTGCGAGTGGCCCGACGGTGTGGACTGGGAGATTCACATCGAGGACGACTACGACCTGCAAGAGTACCTCGACAAGCGCCTCAAGCGCCGCCGCGAGGGGATACCGTACTCACTGCACAACCGCGCCGAGTTGATCGTCTGGGAGATTGAGGATCCGGTCGACGAGGAAGACTACGACTGCATGCGCTGGGCGGTGCTGCACAACGACATTGCCTTCTTCCGCGAAGAGGGGGACTGGTACATGTGCGTCGCGACGCCGCAGGCCCGCGAAAACCTCGACGACGAGGACTTCGAGATCTACATCCAGACCCAGGAAGAGTTGCGCGCCTACTGGGACCGTCGCAACAAGCGCAAGCGCCAACCGGCGGTGAGTTGAGCATGGCCAGTGGCCCCGATCCATCTCGGTTTTTGCGTGCGCAGCTTGTCGAGCGCGCCGAGCTGGCCGAGGACTTGGCGTTGATGACGTTCGAGCCCTTGGACGGCGAGCCGGTGCCTTCGTTTGTGCCGGGGCAGTATGCGACGCTTGCCTGGCAGGACGAGGCGGGAAAACTCGTGCAGCGACCGTATTCGCTCGTCTCCGCGCCGCACGAGCCGAAACTCGAGTTCTTTCTCGAGCTTGTGCCGGAAGGGGCACTGACGCCGAAGCTGTGGCAGCTCCAACGCGGCGACGAGGTCTGGGTGCGCAAACGAATTGTCGGTCGCTTTACGCTCCAGCGCAGCGACACCGTCGACTCGCACTTGCTGATTGCCACGGTCACCGGCATTGCGCCGTACGTGAGCATGGTGCGCCACCTCACCCACGAAGCGGCGTCGAGCACTACGGGCGAGGCGCCGCCCAACGTCGTCGTGCTCCACGGGGGCAGCCGCTCCTGGGAGCTCGGCTACGCCGACGAGTTGACGCGCCGCGCTGCCGAACAACCGTGGCTCACCTACATCCCCACCATCAGCCGCCCGTGGGAAGACCCCGACTGGCGAGGGCAAACCGGCCGCGTCGACGAGCTCGTGCGCCTCTACACCGACCGCCTCGAGCTAACCCCGACGCGCACCATGGCCTACACCTGCGGCCACCCCGGCATGATCGAAAATGTCCGCGGCATCCTGCGTCGCGCCCGCTACCCGAAAGAGCACATCAAAGAAGAAAGTTATTTCTAGTGTTGCGTCAGGGCGCAACATTCGGGTTGCGCGTCGCAAGCGAAGACTGTGCTTCGTTGTCGTCGGTTTCGCTGCTCGACGCGGCAACGGCCTCGCCTCCAATGCTCAACTTCTTCGCCTCGCACAGTTTTCTCTCGTGACGCTCGACTTTCGGAAGGTATTTCCTGCCGCTCCTCTGTGGCAAAAAAGGATGTGCACCCCTTGTCGCAAAAGGCACATGCTTCTCCTGCGCGGGGCACTGGTATCCCCCGTGAACCGCGTTTCTTTGCAGGTATGAGTGGTTTACGGCTGTTGTTGGTTCCGGGCCGCCGCGGGCGCGTGGTAACGGTTTACCGGGCTACTCGTCGCCCAATTCGTCCGGCGGCAGGTCGTCAATGACGGGGAGGTGGCGCGCCTGCGGGTCGCGTTGCGGGTACAACGAGGCAAGCACCGTCTCGACGCGGAACTCCCGGCGCACGAGTTCTCTTGCCCAGGCCTCCGCGGTAGAGTTATCCCCGGCTTGACGGGCCAGATTCCACGCGACGAGCAGGTAGGGGCGCACATCCACCTCGTCCTCATCCACGGTACCCGCTT
>SKZP01000489.1 GCA_007127275.1 Planctomycetota bacterium | reverse complement strand
CGGGGGCCACGTTGTTCACGTTGCGCGACAACCCGTGAGGCGTGGGTTGCGTCAGGACGACGTTTCACTCGCCGGTCGCACCTCGCCGAGGCGGTAGACCTTTTCTCCGCTCGCTTCGAGCGAAACCGTGACCGCCTCGGCGCTTTCCGGCTCCACGACGAGAACGTAGCCAATGCCCATGTTGAAGGTGCGCCGCATCTCCTCCGGCTCCACCCCCCCCGCGCGCGCCACAAGCTCGAAGATGCGGGGCACGGGCCAGCTTTGCCAGTTCAGCTGCGCCTCGAGTGACGGCGGAATCACGCGCGGCAAGTTGCCGGGGATGCCGCCGCCGGTGATGTGCGCCATCGCGTGGACCGCCTCGGCATGCGGGCCTTCGAGTACCCGCCGTACCGCCGGCACGTAGATGCGCGTCGGCGCAAGCAGCACCTCGCCAAGTGTTGCGTCGAGTTCGTCAACGTGCGCCGTGAGCTCGAGCTTCGCTCGTTCGAGCAACGCGCGCCGTGCCAGGCTGTAGCCGTTGCTGTGCAGCCCGTTCGAGGCGAGGCCGAGCAACACATCTCCCTCGCGAACCCGGCTGCCGTCGAGCATCCGTTCCAACGCGACAATGCCGACGAGAAAGCCGGCGAGGTCGTATTCGCCGGGTGGATACGAGTCCGGCATCTCCGCGGTCTCGCCGCCGATCAGCGCGCAACCCGCGAGTTTGCAACCCTCGGCAATGCCGCGCACCACCTCGAGCAACACATTTTCCTCGAGCTTGCCGCAGGCAATGTAGTCCAGAAAAAACAGCGGCCGCGCACCGCAAACCAACGCGTCGTTCGCGTTCATGGCGACGAGGTCGACGCCAATGGTGTCGTGCTTGTTCAAGGCAAAGGCGAGGCGCACCTTCGTGCCAACGCCGTCGGTGCACGCGACGAGTGCCTCGCCGGTGTCGTGCGCCGACTCGGGAGGCGCAAGTCGGTAGAGGCCCGCGAAGCCGCCGCGTGCGTCGAGCACGTTCTCCGTGTGCGTGGTCCCCGCCAAGCGAGCGAGCTTCGCGACAAACGCGTCGGCCGCGTCAATGTCCACACCGGCCTCTCGGTACGTGAGCGGCGGAGGGGATGACGGCGACGCGGCAACGTTCTCGTCGTGGGGTGACGACGCCTTCGGCTCACGTGTGGACATACGGAACGTGCTTGGTGACAACAATGCGCACATTTTTTTCGGTGCGCGGACCATACCACGGATCGGCGCGAGTGCAACAATTCCGGGGCTTGGCGGAGAAATGCCTCGCGCGCATTCGCTCCGGGGTAGTGTTGGGTATCTTGCCAACCGCGCTTTTTGCGCGCACAATACAAAGCAGGTGGCCAGTGGAAGGAGGAACCACTGTGTCGCTCATCCCCCTGAAGGTTCCCAACAAGTTCCAACAGAAGGTGGAGCGAAACCATGGCACAGTCTGCCAAGAGCGCCGAAGATCGTCTGATCACTGCCGAGTGCATTGAGACGAGCGAAGAGGCACTGGAAGTCACCGCGGAAGCGGAAAACAGTTCGAAGAAGAGCGGCGGAGCGAAGAAGAAATCCACCGCGAAGAAGAAAACCGGCGGTGCCAAGAAGAAGTCCACCGCCAAGAAGAAGACTGGCGGTGCGAAGAAGAAGACCGGCGGCGCCAAGAAGAGCAGTGCCGCTGGCGCAACGAGCTAAGCGCCCAGATATGAGGGTATGCCCAGACACGTGATGAGCCGCGCATTTCGAGGCGCGGGGCACGAGTGAAACCGTTCGGTCCTTTCGCAAAGAGCGGCAGCCGCGCCCTCGCTTGTATGCGGCTCTGGTGGCCCGCCGTCGCGTCGCGTCGCGGCGCCGCTAGCGTGTCCCTTCCCCGCACTGAGGATGACCCACGTCCCACAAGCAACTGGCCAGCCTGTTGGTTGATTGCGAGGCAGATCCGAGCGTCTCAACTACAGAGTGAGCCTGGAGCTTGCGAGTGGCAGTCTTGTCACCCGTGATGCCGAACGTGACGAGTGCGTTCCGCGGTCTCGAGAGCGGTCAACTTGTTGGCCAATGTTCTCGCGCCGAGTGGAAAGCCATTCGAGTCCGTACGTCATGCGTTCGCTAAGTCACCGGGTCGGTGACCGTGGAGCGCCCGTCCGTTCGCACGGAGACCTCCCGTTCGTCAAAACTGCAGCGGTCGCGCGCAGGCCTCCAATCCGGCCGGAGGCCCTCGAATAATTGCGAGGCGAAACAAGGGTTTTCGGCCGCGTTACGCGTAGCCTGTCATGATCGAATCCGTGGGTGTGCGGGTGACTAACAAGCCCACCGGCTTCACCCGTGGGTCGGGGGCGCAAGCAGGATCCGACCCACCGGCGAAGCGGGCGAAGCCCGTGGGCATTGCCCGCAACGTGTCACCCACGGATTCAATTGTGACAGTCGACTTGGACGAAGCCGCGGGCTTTCAGCTTGCGCGTGCTGTGCTTGGCCCAGCTTGGCTTGTGACGGCTCGAACGTTGGAATTGATTGCGCGCCCGTGCCATACCTTCCAATTCCGCTGCAAGCTTCAAACCTGGCGGCCAACCGACGCTTCGCGCTCGGCACTTGCCGACGCCTCCCGCTCGGCACTCGGTAGGCCGGCCGCCTGTACCAGGGGAATGGGACTGTCGAGCGCCTCGGCGACCGCGCGCAAAACTTCGACCTCTTTGGCGAGCAGTCG
>SKZP01000242.1 GCA_007127275.1 Planctomycetota bacterium | reverse complement strand
GTTGTCGAAGTCCGCCGCACCGGGCTCGTGGCCACCGCTGCCGTGAGCCGTCTCCGCGGCGTCGCTGCTGGCACTTGCAGCGTCGCTGCTGGCACTTGCAGCGTCGTTGCTGGCGTTGCCTGCGGCGTTGGTGCTGGCGCTTGCGTTGGTGCTGGCGCTTGCGCTGCGCGACTTGCGGCGACGGCGCCGCCGGCGGCGATTTCCGGTGCCCTGCGGCGTCGCGTACTCGCTGGAGGTACTGGGCGGCGCGACTGCGCGAAAGTCGCCGGCTTCCTCGTCAAAGAGCATCAAACGTGGCTTGCCACCGCCGCCCGGCGAATCCACCCCCAGGCCGAAGCGCAATTGGCCGCGCTGCCACTTCTTCAGCACCGGACCGAGCACCTCGGCGCGCCACCCGGCCAGCGGACCCTCTTCGAGGCACGACTGGAAGCCGTCGCGCAAACACGCGGCAAGCCATTCCTTCTTCGCCAAGATCCCCGGGGCAATGGACTCGTTCTGCGCGACAATCTTTGCCAGCATCACCAGCGCGTCGAGGTGCACCGAGTCCTGCGCGGTCAGGTGACGCTCATGAAACTTCCCTTCGATCGCCTGCGGAAGCGCGCTCTCACGCAACCCTCGCGCCTCGTCAATGCGGGCGATCAATGCCGAGCCGTGGCGCTTCAGAAAGCCGCTCGGCAGTTGCCGAATATCCTCCAGCTCGTCGACGCTGCGAGGCTCGGCGGCTGCGAGGCGCACGAGCTTGTGGTCGCTGATCACGTTGCCGGGACGCTGGTCCTGTTCGCGGGCAATCTCGTCGCGAAACCGGTGCAACTCGCGCAGCACGGCAAGCTGTCGTCGCGAAAGCGTCGCCGCCTTCGGCAGTTGCCGGTAGCGCTCGTCCGCGGCAATCTCCCATTTCATCGGCGTCTCGAGCAGCAAGCGCCGGCATTCTTCCTCCACCCAGGCAGTGCGCCCGCGCGCCTCGAGCCTCGTCGTCTGTTCGCGGTAAAGCGGCAGCAAAAAGGCCACGTCGTCGGCGGCGTAGCGCAACTGCTCGGTCTTGAGGGGCCGGGTGTCCCAGCGGGTGAAGGTGTGGTGCTGCTTGCCGAGCGAGCCACCGAGGAAGATACGCACAAGCTCGGTAAGGTTCGCCTGCTCGTAGCGAGTCAGGAAGCTGCCGGCCACTTGGGTGTCGAAGACGCGCTCGGGGCGCTCCCCGACGGCATGCGCAATCAGCGCCAAATCCTGCGCCCCGGCATGCACGACGATCAGCGGGCCGTTGACCAACGCGCGCAGCGGCTCGAGCGAGTCGACCGCCAGCGGATCCACGAGCACGGTCGGGTGGTCGTCGAGAGCGATCTGCACGAGGCAAAGCTGCGGGACGAAGCGCGACTCCGGAATAAACTCGGTGTCGAGCGCAATCGCATGCGGATGCTCCCGCATCACACCATCCACGAACGCTTCAAGATCGGCGCTCTTCTCAATGAGCTCAATGCCATCCAAACGGGCCGTAGTACGAGACGTTCGGGCGGATCTGGAGCGAGACTTCGGCATGCCACTCCGTTCGGGACAAACAAGTACGCAAGCAAACGTTCAGCCAGCGACGAAGCGGGAACCACCCCGCCCCAGCGCCTCGTCAAACGTGGCGAGCCACCAAGAAGGCCCGCCCTCTACCGGAACGATACCTCTCGGCAAAGCGAGTTTCCACCCGTGCCGCGAAGTACCCTGACATTCGCACCGGCCCGCTAGGCGTTCAAGGTAAGGAACAAGCCCACGGGCTGCGGCCCGTGGGTCGCACCGCAAGTCGCCCCACGCGCCGCCGCCTGTGAAATGGCACCCGTAACGACGACGACGCAAGGCCGAGCACGGTATTCCCCCCGGGAATCCTTCGCTTACGTCTCAGGCGTCGAGAGTTGGCCGAATCCGCAGCGACGTGGTAGAGCTACGGGCGGCGTCGGAGTTCGTTGGGTTTCCTCGGATGATTGCCCGTAGGAGGCGTGTGATGCCAAGCAAAGTGTTGGCCGGTGTGGAGGTTGAGGTGGATGCCGAGGGCTTCCTCGTGAATCCGAACGCGTGGTCGGAGGAGATTGCCGGCGCGCTCGCGGCGGAAGCGGGCATTGCCGAGCTGAGCGAGGAGCAATGGCGCGTCATTCGCTTCATGCGCGAACAATACCTCGAACTCGGCGTGGCACCGTCGCTACGCTCGCTTGGCAAGGGAGTCGGCATGAAGTCGAAGCGACTCTACGAGCTGTTCCCGGAAAGCCCGGCCAAGGACGCGGCACGCCTCGCCGGCATTCCGAAGCCGGAAGCCTGTATCTGAACGCGGTACCGAATTCCCCCTTGCCGTCGCGGGGCAATGTCGTGGAGGGCGCATGAGGAGTTCATCCCGTGCAACGTCCTCCCTCGTACCCGTCCCTTGCGTCGCGGCACCTCTCGAGGGTGCGTTCCCGTCGTGACAACGCTTTCGGAGTATGCCCGAGTTGCCCGAGGTTGAGGTGGTGGCGCGCACCCTGCGTAAGTGTGTGCGCGGCTCGCGGATTGCCGCCTTCGAGGTGCGCGACAAGGCACGGATTCAGGTGCCCGCACCGCGGCGGATGCTCGGCCGCGTCGTGCACAATGTACGGCGTATTGGCAAACAAGTCGTGCTTGACCTCGACCCGAGCCGTGCCGCCTCCGCAACGAGCGACCGGTTGCGGGAGCGTCT
>SKZP01000376.1 GCA_007127275.1 Planctomycetota bacterium | reverse complement strand
GCACGGAAGTCTTCCTTCAGCATGTCCCGAGGATGACGATCACGATGGCAATGAAGGCGATTACGAAACCGGAACACGAACTCGCATCTAGTTCGTCGGCTTTCTTGCGGACGTTGCTTTGCTTGTGCTCGTCTTCTTGCTTCTCCCGTGGGTGCCATGGCCGCTTGGTCGGAAGAATCACGCGACGGTTCGGCTGCCACCCCCAGGCCCCGAGCATCGAGAGGGTGTCCGCGTTCACGTCGCGTAAGCCGCGGACGGACAACCAGCGCAGCGCGTCTTCGCCCCGGCCCCATTCGCAGAGTTCGCGTGCCGTTTCCGTATCGAGGTGACGAAGACCGTTGAGCGACAGATAACGGGGGGCGTCGACTCCTTTCCCCCACGTGGCAATCTGCCGTGCCACCTCGGGTGACAACCCTTCGAGGCCGTTGAGATGCAGCCAGCGCTCCGCCTTCTCACCGGCGCCCCATTTGGCGAGCTCCTCGGCCGTTTCGGCTTCGACCTTGTAGATGTGCTGCACCCCATTCAAGTGCAATTCTCGGCGCGCGCTGTCCCCATGCCCCCACTGCGCCAGATGCCAGGCGAATATGGGGTCTAGTTGACGCACACCGTCGAGATGCAGGACGCGTGGCCCGGGGTCGCCGCGCCCCCACTGAAAGAGGTGTTGCTCGATTTCCGGGGTGATGCGCGACAAGTCAGCGAGCGACAAGTAGCGCCAATCGGCATCGCCGCGGCCCCATTGGACAATCTCGTGAATGAGGTTCGCTCCCAGTGTTCGTACACCGACGAGGTCGAGGCGCCGCTTTCCTTCCGCGTTTCGAATGGCCGTGACAATCCGCTTGTAAACCAAGTGCGGCGCGCTATCCCCCAGCAAGTGCCGCACTCGCGCTCGGGCCTCGTCCCGATAGGCGCGCGGCGTCTGGCCGAAGTCGTAGGTGATGTACGCCCCCGCCGTGTCCATCAGCGTCGCGAAGCACCAGTCCGCTTCGTCTTTGACCGCCGCTTGATAGGCCTGCTCGCCGTCGGTCGACGCCTCGTGCATCAACTTACGGCGATGCCAGTACACCTTTTCCATCAACTCGGCCAACGGTGCCTGCGGACACGGCGGGACGTCGTGCTGTTGCGCCACGCCGAGCAAGGTAGCCGCGAGCGCCTCGCCGGACGGCTCTGCCTCCCCGCCGGCCGTGATGGCTTCATCGAGAATCCACTCGATCAACCCCGCTTTTTGCGCGGCCGAGAAGGTATCGGCCACCTGCCGCGCGTGGCGCCGCTTGGTCGTTTCCAATACCTCTGCGTATTCCTTGTGCAGCGGTTCGCGAATTTCGTCGAGGTCCGCCTCATCGCCGAAGGCGTCGTCGCCGAACACGTCGTCACCTTGAGCCGCCGCATGGCGCAAAAACCCGGCAAGCAACTCCTCGTCATCCGGTTGCACCTCGCGCTCGGCGACCGAACGCAGGTAGACCGCGACAATCCCCGCATCGACCGCACGTTGCCAGGCAGCCTTGACGCGTTCGCGCGCATGCTGCTCAAGCTCGGCCTTCGACAACGGCTCGTAGGCGCGTTGCGCTTCCATCGCGTCGCCATACCGCCGTGCGGGATCGCGCTCGAAACAGCGAGAGAGCAACGGGCGAAAACGCGACGGAATGTCGTCGCGTTCCAGCTCTACCGGATCGGCAAGGATCGCTTTGCCCAACGACATCAGCGTGCGACCCCAGAACGGAACCTTGCCGGTAAACAACTCATAGAGCAGCACGGCAAAGCTCCACACGTCGCTTGCCGTGCCGACCGTCCCCTCCCCCTCGACTTGTTCGGGGCTCATGTAGAGGGGTGTGCCGACAAGCGCACCCTCGGCGGTGGCACTTGCGAGGCTCGCGCTCACCCCGCTGTGGGCGGCACGGCTCAAGCCATAGTCGGCGAGGCGAACGGTACAGGCGGAGTCGAGCAGAACGTTCGCCGGTTTGAGATCGCGGTGGACATACCCTTGCTTGTGCAGCTCGGCGAGCCCGGCAAGGATTTCACCCGCAAGGACAACCGCGGCATCTTTGGGGGGCGGCCCCGCCTCGAGCAGCTCGGCGAGCGTCGGTCCCGCGACGTGCTCCATCGCAATCCAGAAATGATCGTTTACAACGCCGGAGTCGACATACGGCACAAGATGCTCGCCTCGCAGGGCCCGTAACGCCTCCACTTCGCGGCGGAAGCGACGCTCGTCCCCGAGTCGGCCAATCTTGAGTGCCACCTCCCGGCCCGTCGCATCCTCGGCAAGCCATACCTCGGCGAACGCACCGCGTCCGAGTCGGCGTTCCAAGCGGTAGCCGGGAACCGCCGGGGGTACTGCACCACCGTTGTCCTGTGTGGACTCGGTCGAACTCGCAGCAAGCGAGCCACGCATCTCTGCGGTGCGCCGCACGAAATCGGCGACGCGTCGCTTTTGCGCATCACGCGAAACGTATGGTACCTGTGGCATCATTCGGTCGCTGGTTCAACAGGTTCAGAGAACTGGCAATCCCGCTGCGCCATCGGACGACTTCATTAAGGCGCTGTCAAAAAATTAATTCGGAACTGAGCTGCTGCACTCGGCGCTGCGTCGTTGTCGTCGGTTGCTCGACGTGGCTACCGCTCAACGTTCGGAGCGAATTTCCTGCCGCTCCGCTTACGTGGTTCCGCAGGCTAGTAGACTGCCACGATTGAATCCATGGGTGGGT
>SKZP01000454.1 GCA_007127275.1 Planctomycetota bacterium | reverse complement strand
TGGGTCGAACGGGTTGGGATGCAGGAGGAGTGGGGATTTGCACGCGGCGGATGCGGACGAATCTTTGACGCTGACGGTGGCGGCGGCGGACGAGGGGGCGCGGCTTGACAAGGTGATTGCCATGCGGGCGGAGGCGCTGTTCTCGCGAAGCGGGGCGGCACGCCGCATTCAGGAGGGGCATGTGCGGGTCAACGGCGAGGTTTGCCTGAAGGCCTCGCTCCCGGTGCGTGCGGGGGATTGCATCGAGGTGGTGCTGCCGGAGCCGCCGCCGCCGGCGCTGACGCCGGAGGAGTTGCCGCTGGAGATTGTTTGGGAGGATGACGACCTGTTGCTGGTCAACAAACCGCCGTTCATGGCGACGCATCCGCCGCGCACCGTCGGCACGGGGACGTTGGCGAACGCGCTTGCCTTTCATATCCGCACGCTCTCCAACTTCCATCAGGATCCGACGCGGGTGGGGATCGTGCACCGGCTCGACCGGGACACCTCGGGGATCATCCTCGTCGCCAAGGACGAGTGGGTGCACCGCCGCATCAGCCGGCAGTTTGCGCGCCGCGAGGTGACGAAGGAGTATGTGGCGGTTGTGCACGGGTTGCCGGAGCTTGACTCGTATGAGGTAGCGGCACCGATTGCGCGGCATCCCAAGCACCGCGAGATGATGCGCACGGTGGCGAACGTGCAGGATGCGCCGGATGCGCGGGAGGCGCGGACGCGGTTTGCGGTGCGCGAGCGGCTCGACTGTGGCACGCACGGCCGGTACGCCGTCGTCGAGGCCTTTCCCCAGACGGGGCGCACCCATCAGATCCGCGTACACCTCAAGGAGCTTTGCCACCCGATTGTCGCCGATGAGTTTTACGCCGGCGGCTACCAGCCCCCGCGCTGGGCGGCCTTCGGGTTGGCAACGCCGCCGGAGGCGCACGCGCCGTTCATGCGCAAAGGGGAGTCGGTGCCGCCTCGTGAGCAGTGGCCGATGCTTGCACGTCACGCCTTGCACGCCATGGCGCTCGAGTTCGAGCACCCTCGCCGCGGTAAGCGCATGCGCTTCGAGGCTCCGCTGCCTGCGGATCTCGCACGGTTTCTCGAGGTATTGCGCGCCCATCCGGCGGAGTGACCGCACGAACGGACCTGCTGGTTGGGCAGTGCTCGCCCGCGTACCTGCACCCACGTGCCGCGAACGGGTCGCTTCCGTCAGACGTCATCTTGACAGGGGAGCACGCGCCCCATCACCACCGCATAGCGGGGGCGGCCTTGCAACTCTTTGCCGTGGAACGGGGTGTTGCGGCTTTTGGAGTGGAAGGCTTTGTGGTCGACGCGCCAGCGGGCCGCCGGGTCGAAGAGGAGGACGTCGGCGTCGGAGCCGCGCGAGAGGCTGCGCTTCAGATCGAGTCGCATGATCTCCGCCGGCTTCGTCGCCAACAACTCCACGAGCCGCGTCATACTCAGCCGTCCCGGTACCACAAGGTGCGTGTACAACACGGCCAACGTCGTCTCCAGGCCGATTACGCCGAAGGGGGCCATGTCGAACTCGCGGACCTTGTCCTCCAACGGCTGCGGGAAATGATCGGAGGTGATGGCGTCAATCGTGCCGTCGGCGAGACCGGCGAGCAGCGCCTCGATGTGTTCCTCGGTGCGCAACGGCGGCATTACCTTGTGGGCGGCGGCGTCATACTGCTCGACGAGGTCGTCGGTCAGCGTGAGGTGGTGCGGCGTCACACTTGCGGTGACGCGAATACCGTCGTTCTTCGCGCGGCGCAACAACTCCGTGCCACCGCGGCTGGCCACGCAGGCGACGTGTACGTGTGCGCCGGCATCGCGCGCCAATATGGTGTCGCGGGCAATCAGCACCTCCTCGGCCGCTTCGGGAATCCCCGGCATCCCGAGGCGGATGGCGTGAAAGCCCGCGTGCATCACCCCGGTGGAAAGGCTCGGCTCGACAGACGGTTCGATCACCGGCTTGTCGAACATGCTCGCGTAGCGCAGCGCTTTGGCGAACAGGCTCGCTTTGCTTACCGCCCGGTCGCCGTCGGAAAAGGCGAGCGCGCCGGCCTGGGAAAGCTGGCCGATCTCGGCGAGTTCTTCCCCCGCGCGGTTCTTCGTCAGGCAGCCCATCGGAAACACGTTCGCGAAGTTCGCCCGCTGCGCCTGCAAGAACACGTATTCCGCCGCCGCCTCGTTGTCGATCGGCGGTTCCGTATCGGGCGTGGCAAGAATGGTGGTGAAGCCGCCGGCAATCGCGGCACGCGCCGCGGTGTGGATCGTCTCCGACTTTTCGTGGCCGGGCTCGCGGATATGTACCTGCGTATCAATTAGCCCCGGCATCACCAGCAGCCCCGTCGCGTCGAGGCGCTCGTCGGCCTGCTCGACGCTTCCCGGCTCGACGACACCGACGATTTGGTCGTCGCTGATCAAGAGATCCGCCGGCCGGTCAATATCCTGGGCGGGGTCGATGACATGCCCGCCATGAATGAGTAGCGTTTTCACACGAACCTCGCACGCGCACGCGGTGTTCCACCTCGAGCCCACGAATGGCCGCGAGATATAGCACCGCAGCGCCACAGGGTCCACGTCGTTTACAGCGCCATCCGTATTCGCGGATCAACCTACGGGCAAAGCCCGTGGGCTTTGCCGCGACGTGCCACCCACGGATTCAATGGTGACAGGCTACCAACCCCCTTCGCGTTCGGGATTCGTAAACTCTT